>JAQULN010000083.1 GCA_028718575.1 Candidatus Krumholzibacteriia bacterium
CGGGCGCGGCGGGTGAAACAACGGCACCACTTCGCCGATCGGCAGCGCGTAGTACCCCGCCAGCCACGCGGCCAGGCGCCAGCGGTCCGGCTGCAGGCGATAGGACTCCGGCAACACCGCGCTGAGATCGCGCAGCGGATAGCCGGCAACGGTCGTGGCGGTACCGGTGGGATCTTCGCGCACGTCGACGACCAGCCCGATCACCCCGCGGCGGCGCCCGAACGGCGCGCGCACCAAGTCGCCCACCGCCGGCGGCGCGGCCGATATGGCCGCGGTCCAGCGGTAGGTGAACGCGCCGGGCAGCGGCACGGGCAGGGCCACGTCGACCAGCAGCGGCGCCCCGGGCGACAGCGATACCGGCCGCGCGGCGGGCGCCTTCACAGCAGCGCCCCGGCCGCGCGCCGGACCGCCCCGACCGGTCGTCCGGTCCGGCGGGCTCGGTCGCAGGTCTGCAGGCGCAGGAATGGGAGGCAGCGGTCGCAGTCTTGCGGATTCTGGCGCATCGTGGCCACTCGGTGTCGTCGGGGATATCGCCCGTTGTTGCCCGAGTCTAACCAGAGACCGCGGCCGCTTCAAAAGGATTTCGCGGCGAAGGCCGCGCGAGGTCAGCGCTTGACGCCGAGAACGCCGTGGACCTTCTCGACCAGCTTGTGCGGACTGAACGGTTTGGTGATGTAATCGTCGGCACCGGCCGCGAGCCCCGCTTCGCGATCGCCCTTGCCGGACTTCGCCGTGAGCAACAACACCGGGATGTGTCGGGTCGCCGAGCCGCGCTTGAGCTGTTGGCAGACGGTCAGTCCGTCGCTGCCCGGCATCATCACGTCGAGGATCACCAGATCAGGGTGTTCGCTGGCGACCATTTGCAGCGCCTGTTGGCCGTCGGCGGCGGCCAGCACCAGAAACCCCTCGGCCTCGAGGCTGAACTCCATGATGTTGCGGATGTTGGCATCGTCGTCGCAGACCAGGATCTTCCGCACGGGCGGCCTCCCAAGCTGGGGGTTGGCGTTTCCGCTTCGTTGATCGGCCGCCGGCGGGGATCGCTTGAGCGCAAGTCGCAACCGTCCCCGCTCAGCTGCGAACCAGTTGCACCGGATGCAGCGGCGCCGGCCGCTTGAGGTCCTCGCCGTCGTCGGCCCGCTGCCGCAGTTCCTCGATCAAGGTGCGCCGCTTCTCGGCCTCGGACAGGAACACCGCCGCCAGGCGCGGGCAATAGCGGGTGCCGGCGAGCGCCTGGATCTCCGCCAGCGCGTCCGCCAGCGGCACCGCGGGCCGCCATGGCCTTCGCTGCAGCAGCGCGCGGAGGCTGTCGCTGAGGGCGACCAGACGCGAGCCGAGCGGAATCGCCTCGCCGGCCAGGCCCTTGGGATAACCCGAGCCGTCGTAGTTCTCGTGGTGGTGCAGGATAATCTGCCGCACCTTCGGCGGCGGCTGCAAGGGCGCCAGCGTCACGAGCCCCACCTTGACGTGCCGTTCGAGCAGGGCCCGTTCCGCATCGGTCAGCATCTCGGTCTTGTTCAGCAGGTGGGGCGGGACGCTGCCGAGGCCGACGTCGTAGTACTGCAACGCGAACGCGAGGTGGCGAAGGTCCGATTCCGGCAAGCCGAGCCGGCGCGCGGTGGCCAGGCAGATCTCCTGGCAGACGCTGGCGACATCGGCGTGCGGCAGCGTGCCGACGCGCGTCGTGACCCGCAACGCGGACTGGATCGCCGCGAAGTCCCGCACCATCTCGTCGTGTCCGTCGTAGCGCGCGAGCAAATGCACGAGCCGCGGCGACATCGCTTCCAGCAATATGCGGTCGTCATCGGTGAGCGGGCGGCCGTCCAGACGGTCGCGCACCACGACCACGCCGCGAATGTCGTCCTCGCTGGCCAGCGGGACGCAGAGCACCGGCGAATCTCCCGTCAGCAGGACATCGCCCGGTTCGGGCTTCTCGAACCGCGTGCAGCCGTCGCGCCAGACCCGTCCGGCCAGACCCACGCCCGCGGCCAGGTGCAGATCCTGGAGCTGGCCGGCCGGCAGGCCAGTGGCGCCCAGCACGTTGAGGCAGCCGCCGGCGCGATTGACCGCCATCAGCACCGTCGTGTGCACGCCGAGGTTCTCGCCTATCCAGTGCACCACGCGTTGCAGGAACAGGCGCGGCTCGTGGAACACCGGATGAATCGGTGCCGGCGGTTCGGGCATCACGACATGCGGCCGCCGCGGCAACAGCACCGTCAGGCGAGTGCCGCCGTCGCGCACGTTCTCGGCCCAGATGCGGCCGTCGTGCCAGCTCACGATGTCCTGGCAGATCGCCAGGCCCACTCCCTGGCCGCCCACCTCGCGCGTACTGGAACCGTCGACCTGGTAAAACTGCTCGAAGATGGTATGCAGCTTGTCCTCGGGAATGCCGATCCCGGAGTCTTCCACCTCGAGCCGCACGGCCGTTCCCTGTTCGCTCAGCCGCACGTGGATCCGGCCGGACTCAGGGGTGAACTTTAAGGCATTGTCCACCAGATGGCCGAGTAGTTGTTGGCAGAGCACCGGGTCGGCCTCGACGGGCACGTTGACGTTGCTCGTCTCGACGATCAGCTCCTGGCCGGCGGCGGCAGCCCGCTGGCGCCAATCCTCGCCGAGACGCCGCACCAGCGCCGCCAGGTCGCATTCGATGCGCTCGAGCTTCGCGTCGCCCTCCTCCATGCGGTCCAGGTCCAACAGGTCGTTGATGATCTCCTTGAACCGCAGACCCTGCTGGTGGATCACGTCCACGAACTCGCGGCGCATCTCGGTCGACATTTCCTCGCCGCGTTCGCGCAGCACCTCGGCATAGCCGATGATCGAGGTCAGCGGCGTGCGCAGCTCGTGGCTGACGTTGGCCACGAAGTTGTTGCGCAGGTCGCCCAGCGCCTGCAGACGCTCGGTGGCGAGCACGAGATCGGCGCGGCAGCCGGCCAAACGTTCTCTCACCTCAAGCACTTCGAGGATCGCGGCCACCTGGCGCGCGAGCAACTCGAGGTAGCGGATCCGCAGCAGATCGGGGGCGTGGCCCGTTTCGGGCCGGCTCAGATCCAGGAAACCGTGGACCGTGCCGGCGGGATCGATCAACGGCACGATCAAGCGCTGTCCGTCAGGCCAGGCGGCCTCGTCGGCCGGCGCGTTGACGCCGCGCAAGAGCGAATGCGGCGGCACGAGGTAGCTGTCGGAAATCCGGAATCGCGGGTGGACGAGTTGATCGTACTGGCTGCGGTCGAGGTGGACCGTCCCGCGGCGTCGCTCCTCGACGTTGTCGCCCGGGGCCGACGCCTGAGCCTCGAACGCATCCAGCGACGACGACCACTGGTAGAGCACCGCCGACTCGAAGCCGAAGAGAACCCGCACCAACTCGACAGTATACTCGTGCAGATCGCGCTGGCCCCGGCGCGCTTGCAGGTCGACAGCGCCCGCCAGCAAATGCTCGAGCAATCTGGCGCGCCGGCCGGCGTCGCGGGCCAACTCGATGCCCTGTGCTGACTTGGCGAGCGCCGCCTGGCGCTCGCTGACCGCCTCGGCGTGCTCGCTGCGCAAGACGTCGATCTCCGCGACGAGAACGCGGCCGCGCTCCTGCGCAACCTCGCGCTGGTTGCGCAGCGTGATCACGAACTCGCGCAGCATCACGCCGGCCAGCAAGCTGTAGAACAGCAGGTGGCAGGCCGCCGCCGGCAGATTGCGCGCGAGCAGCGGTTGCTCGAGGTCGCCGCCCAAGAGACCCAAAAAGACGCCGAGCATCAGAAGCAGTCCCAGACCGCGCTGTTCGTGGCGGCGCCCCGCCTGCTTGAGCAGCGCCGTGACCGCGCCGGCCGCCATCGCCAGCAACGCCAGGTCGAGCAGCGAGAACGCCGCCGCCAGGATCGCATGCGGTTCGATCAAGACGCCGCGGCCGAGCGCGCGGCCGATCAGAGCCGGCGCCAGCACAACGCCAACGAAGCGCAAACGGCGCCAGGCTTCCAGGCCGCTCTCGCGCCAGGCCAGATGCGCCAGGACGGCCATCATCGCGCCGATGGCGCCGCCGAGCGCCAGGTAGACCGGGGCCGAGCGCGCGTCCAAGAGCGGCAGCACGGCGTCGGTCCACACTCGCAGGGTCAGCGGCAGTTCCATGGTCTCTAGCCGGTCCTCGCCCGGGCGTCCAGCAGTTCGCGCACGTAAGCGACCAGGCGCGCGATGGTGAATGGTTTGCGCATGTAGAGGTTGGCGCCCGCCTCGCGCATCGCCTCGCGGGCGACCTCGTCGGTGCGCGCCGATAGCGCGATGATCACCGTGTCGGCGTAGGTGCGGTTGCGCCGGATCAGGCGCGTGGTCTGCACGCCGTCCAGGCGCGGCATCATCACATCCATGATCACGACGTCGGGCTTGCAAGCGTGCAGGCGGTTCATCGCGTCCATGCCGTCTTCTGCACGGACCACGTCGTAGCCTTCCTGGCGCAAGGCGTGCTCGAGCAGCGTCGCCACCGGCGCATCATCATCGACGATCAGGATGCGCTCGTGCACCGCTTCACCTCCGCGTCCCGCTGCCGACCGTGCGTTCCCGGCCGGACGCCGACAACAAGCCCTCCTCCAGCAAGGTGCCGAGGAAACACGTGACCACGCGTTCGTCGAACTGGGTGCCGGCGTGCCGCTGCAGCTCAGCCACCGCCGCGGCCACCGGCAGACCCTCGCGCCACGGGCGCGAACGCACCATGGCGAAGAACGCGTCGACCACGGCGAGAATGCGCGCGCCCAGCGGGATCTCCTCGCCGGCGCGGCCTTCCGGGTAGCCGCGGCCGTCGAACCGCTCGTGATGGTGCCGGATGATCGCCTGCAGGTCCGGCAGTTCCACCAGCGGTCCCAGCAGATCGATCCCGCGCTGCGGATGGGCATCGATGTGGTCGCGCTCGTCGAGATCCAGTTGTTCCGGCTTGAGTACGACGTCGGGGTCCAGCAGCACCATGCCGGCGTCGTGCAAGGCGCCGGCGTACTGCAGCAATCGGATCTCGAACGACGACTGGCCGAGCCGCCGGCCGGTGCGCGAGAGCATGCGCAGAGCCAGGGGATCAGCCGTCGGTACGCCGCTGCGCCGCAGCCCCGTCAACGCGGCCAGCGCCTCGGTCACCATTTCCTGCTCGCGCCGGTCGTTGCCACCCTGCAGAGCCGCCATCCAGGCCTTGCTCAGGATTTCGGCCAGTACCCGCAACAGGACCAGGTCGTCGGTCCCGAATATGCCACCGCCGAGACGCCGCGCCGCCAGGATCACGCCGGATTCGACCTGGCTGCCCAGGCGCAGCGGCGCCACCATGGCCGCGCCGGCATGGTCGCCCACGCCGGCGAAGGCGGCCGGCAGCAGCGCTGTGCCGGCGACCAGCCTCGCTTCGCGGCGGCCGAGTTGGACCAGATCGCCGGCGGCGGGCATGACACTGCCGGCGGCGTTCGGACCGAGCCCCAATGCCGCCGTCACCAGGAGCGTCTCGGAGTCGGCGCCCGGCAAGATCACCGCCACCCCTCGCGCCGCGGCGAGTTCGGCCACCAACCGCAGCGTGTGCGCGGCCAGCCGTTGCGGCACCAGGGGATCGCCGCACCAGGTTGCCAGCGCCGAATCGGCCGCAGCGTGGTGCTGTTCTTTGGGCAGGTGGATGCCAAAGGTCGTGCCGCGCCCGCACCGGCTGTGCACGTCCAGATGTCCGCCATGCAGGCTGACGATCTCCTTGACGATGCTCAGGCCGAGTCCGACACCCTCGGTCTGGGACGCGGCCCGTGTGCGGTAGAAGCTCTGGAAGATCGCGCGCAGTTCCTGCGGCGCGATGCCGGGCCCGTTGTCGGCCACGGCCAGCCGCACGGTCGACGCGTCCTCGCGCACCGACACGGTAACACGGCCGCCCGACGGCGTGAACTTCAAGGCGTTGCCCAGCAGGTTCAAGACCACCTGGCGGATCAGATCGGCGTCGCCATCCAGCCGCGGCAGGTCGGCCGGCAGGTGCGCTTCGAGCGTCAGGTCCCGCGCCGCGGCCTGTGGCGCCATGATCCGCTTGGCCTCGGCCACGAGCGCGCCGGCCGAGACCGGTTGCGGGTTGACCAGCGCCGGGCCGCGCCCGCGGCGCGACGAATCGAGCAGACGGTCCACCAGGCGCAGCAAGCGATCCGCTTCGCCGCGGATCACGCGCAAGAACTCGCCCGCATGGGAGAATCCCGGTTCGCCGACCTGCTGCTCGAGGACCTCGGCGTAGGCGGTGATCGAGGTCAACGGCGTCTTCAGCTCGTGCGCGGTGACGGCGGCCAGGCGCGCGCGCAGTTCGCCGAGACGGGATAGCGCCTCGCACTCGGAGCGCGTCGCGGTCGCGGCGGCGGCCAGATCGGCGAGGCGGCGGTGCATGCCCAGGACCGGCGCCAGGAACGAGCACGCGGACAACAACGGCGCCGCCAACGAGTCGCTCTCCGGCGGCGCGCCCAGGGCGCGGGACAGACCGAGCAGGATCGCCATGGCCGGACCCCGGCCGCCGGGCACACCGGCGGCGAGCCAGGGACCCGGCGCGAACGTGCCGTCCGGTGACAGGCAGCCGCTGCCCAGCGGCGGCAGGCCGACGCCCGCAAGCAGCCCGCCGGGCGTTGCTTCGAGATTGGTCCAGAAGGCCGGCTCGGCGTCGAGATCGCGCCAGCCGGTCCGATCGGAGGCTGCCGTCCAGGCGACGGCCGAGCCACACTGCTGATCGCCCGGCGGCGGCACCGGTCCGAGCCCGTTGCGCGCCAGCACCAACACCCAGGCAACACCGGGGTCGTCGCGCCAGGCGGCGGCGATCTCTTCGCAGAGCACGCGCCACGCTGCCGGGTCGTCCCAGCGGTTCTCCAGCCGGCTGCCCGCGCCGGCCAGCAGTTGTTGCAGGCTGAACGTCGCGGAGTGCGCGCTGCGGCGGCGGTCGTTCATGGTCCTCCCGGACGCGAAATCCTAGATGCCCTGACCGCTCCCGCGGTCCAGGCACTGTACGGTGGTCTTGGTCCCGGACAGACGCCGTTCCACCACGATCACTGAACCGATCTGTCGTTTGCCGTGGGTCTTCAGCTCGGCCAGCGCATCGCTCATCTCGGCGGGATGACGGTAGCGGCCGGCGACGTCGCTGATGAGCGCGACCGTGAGCGTGATCAGCGGCGACCGCGCGATCTCGCCGGTGCGCGACCTGGTCTCCAGGTACCCGGCCGCCAGGTCTTCGGCGTCGTGCAAGTCGCCGACGCCGGCATCGAACGCACTGACGACGGCCCGGGCGATGACCTCGGCGCGCTGGCTGCCGCAGACCACCAGGAAGTCGTCGCCGCCGACGTGCCCGACGAAATCGCCCGGTTCGCCCTCGGTGTCGACCATCTCGCAGAGCACGTGCGCCAGGAAGCTGATCGCCCGATCACCGCGGGCGTAGCCGTAGTGGTCGTTGAAGCTCTTGAACCGGTCGATGTCGATGTACATGGCGCCGAAGCGGTCGCCGGCGGTCAGGCGCCGCTGGACCTCGCGCTCGATCGCCAGGTTGCCCGGCAAGCCGGTCAAGGGATTGGCTTCGCGCTGGGCCTGGCTGGTTTCGAGCATGTTGGCCACCCGCGCCAGCAATTCCTCGTGGTCGAACGGCTTGGCCACGTAGTCGTTGGCGCCGCCACGCAAACCCTTGATCCGGGTCGTGGTCTGATCGTGCGCGGTCAGCATGATGACTGGCAGCCGGCGGGTCTCGCGGTTGTGGCGGATCTGCTCCAGGACGGCAAAACCATCCAGATGTGGCATCATCACGTCCAGGAGCACCAAATCGGGACAGTTCTGCTCCAAGTACTCCAGCGCCTGGCGCCCGTCGTCGGCGGTCGTGACGTCGTATCCCGCCTGTTCCAGCAAAAACTGCAGGATACGGCGGATATGCTGCTCGTCGTCGACAACAAGGATTTTTGCCGGTTCGGCCATCGGCTTTTCCCCAATCCCGCGTGCATAATGGCATGTCAGGGCAGCTCAGAGCAGCCCGCGGGAGATCACCGCAAGGCGCGTGCCATGATGAGGGATTCGAAGGCGCGGTGGGGTCGCGGCGGGAACTCGCGGGCCGCAGTGGACAGTAACAGGATTCGATCCTGTCAGGATGGCATGTCCACGTTGGAGGGCGGTCGACGAAAAAGTATTCTCATAAATGCCGCACTTGGGCTGGCGGGCTACAGCAGGGGCAAGCCGGCCGATCGAGCGGGGGACGCCCGACCCCCAACTGCCGGCCTACTCCCTGAACAGCCCCTTCACCTCGCTCCAGGTCTTCTGCTCGGTGCGTACCGGTCCGCTCAGGAACGGCTCGAAGATCACGAACATGTTCACGTTCGGCAGGTCGTGGCCGTCGATGATGTACGTCGCGATCTCGTCCGCGTCCGTCGTGCCCCAGTAGTTGTTCTCCAGGTGGAAGTAGACCGGAGGGGTGACGGGGTAGTAGTCATTTGTCTTGGCGAAATACCCGCTCCCGCGGCTCAAGGAGTTGTTCACGAACACCATTCCGTTGCAGGGATAGGGCAAGTAGATCCCCCCCCCGATTGAGTGCTGACTATGTTGTCGTAGATATATGCATCGCTTGCCCCGCCTAGCGACATTCCCCAGCCCGTGGTTTGTTCGATGGTATTATTTTGAATAGTTACACCTCCAGGACCATTTAGCCATAGGCCATAATTTTGAAAACCTCGGATCGTACAACCCACAACGCTGCCAGAACTGCCGCCGGCAAATCCGACCCCGGAATGTCCTCCATTCATATCGCAGTTTATCACATCAACCTGGACCGGGCTCCAGTTCGCCATTACCGGGCCATACACATTGGTGAACGTGCAATCCTCGACCCGAAAGTTCGTCGTCGGATTGAATACAGAAATCCCAGGCTCCGACAGGTTTTCGAACCGGCAATCCGTCACCGAGCCGCCTGCGGAAAACGCTCCGAAAATCCCACACCCGGCATCACGAAACTCGCAATCTGAAGCGTGTAGCGATGTCGCGCGGTCTATATGAACCAACAGGAAGGGCGAGTGGTCGAACGTAATGCCCGACATCGTCAGGCCGCGGCTCTCGTATGAGTTCACGATGGCCACATCCACACCCGGCCACGGATGGAAGTTTGGATCCTCAGGCCCAATGATTGTCACCCCGGTTCCCGACCCGATAAGCGTCAACGACTTCTCGCCGATGTTGACGTATATGTTGGCATATGGATGACCGCTGTTATTATAGACCGTACTATACTCCTGGTACCGCCCGGGCCCGATCTCGATCACGTCGCCGTCGGACGCCGCGTCCACCGCGTTCTGGATGTTCCAGAAATCGCGCGGCGATTTCTGGA
>JAQULN010000084.1 GCA_028718575.1 Candidatus Krumholzibacteriia bacterium
TTGGTGGTCTCGGCCGGGACATAGCGCGCGAGACCCCAGGCGACGGGTTGGCCGTATCCGAAGGCGCTGGTCCAGCCGCCCTCGTCCCACGCCATGACCGCCAGTTCGGGATAGACGGGCATGATCTCGGTGATGGCGCTGGTCCACTTGCCGATGCCGGCGGCGCCGTAGGCCAGGTAGAAATAGCCCTCGGTCGCGCCGTAACCGCAGGTGTCGCCCCAGGCTTGGCCCCAACTGTTCTTGATGATCCAGCAGCCCTGACCGCCGCCGGTGTGCGGGTGGTCGTCGTCCCAGCCGACTAGCATGACGGCGTGGTTGGGTTGTTCGCCGCCTGCGTAGTAGAGACCGTCGCCGCCGTTCCAGGCGTTGAACTCGCTCTGCCAGGCCGGGTTGCCGCTGTCGCCGGCATAGACGGTGCTCGACAGCGGACCGTGATCGACAAGGGCCTGTTTCAGGTCGGCCGTCGCCGGCAGCGTATCGCCGGCCAGCCAGATCCAATCGCGGACGGCGTATTGCGGCGCGCAGGTCGTATTGCAGTCGACGTCCGCCGCCACGTACGGATCGCACGCTTCCAGGACCGCGCCCTGCAGGGTCAAAAGGTTCACGACGATCTGGGCGTTGCCGCCGGCGCAGCTGCGGGCCTCGAAATGGCACTCCTTGAGGTGGTTTTCCGACAGGTCAACGAGCGTGTCGTAATCGCGCAGCACACGGGATTCCAGATCGCCGGCCGCGGCGAACGCGTAACAAGAACCGCATGCGCCTTGGTTCTTGACCGGCGAGAGCATGCCTTGCTCCCGCCAGTCGAACCGCGCCGGCAGATCGCGGAGTATCGCCGCGGATATCGGCGGCGGCGCGACATGGGAGAGGTCCTGCTGAGGCGGCACGAAGCCGGGGCCGGACGGTGTTCGCTCGACGCTCGGCGCAGCCTGGGGCAGCGGTTGCGCCGGCGCAAGATCGGCGCCGGCGGCGAGCAGATAGCAAAAGGCGAGACAAGAGACGACGCAGCGGCGCATGACAGCCTCCCGGGCGGCGGGGTCGGATACAACCACGGTGCTGATCGGCGGCCGGCGGGAGGTCTTGACTACTTTCCCGGGTCATTCACGATTGCTCCGGGATCGCTCGGGCGTAACGGCCGGGACCGCCCGCGTCAACCGGCGAATTCCTCCGCCAGGTTGTGGTCGATCACGTAGAGGCAGACCTCCCGTGCGCTCTGTTCGTTGTAACCGAAGCGGTCGCAGAGGTTGGTGATCAGAAAACGCACGTCCGTCCGGATCTTCGAGTCATAGGTCTTGAAATCGTCGCTGCCGAGGTCCTTCAGGGCGCGGCGGAAATTGATATTCTTCAGGAAAGGCTCCAGCACCTTTTCTTTCAAATGAAAAACGTAGCGTTCGCGCAAGGCGGCGTAGAGTTCCGTGTCGGTGATGTCCTTGCCGTCCAGCATGATCTCCTGCGTCAGGGTGCGCGAGGTATAGACGCGTTGCGTTTCCGCGCGGAACTCGCGGCGGCGCTCGTCGCTGATTTCCTGACCCAGCAGCCGATCCTCGATGCCGTCCAGGAAGGCCTCGGTGATCTCGAGCTTGTCGCCGGTGTAGGTGCAGCGGGCGCTGGTGCCCAACTCGAAATTCAGGGCGAAGAGGTAGTTCTGCAAGTCGCGGGCGATCTGCTGCTCGTTGTAATAGAACAGCGATTCCTTGACCTCTTGCAGGGTCTGGTAGTTGTACATATTCCGCAGGGCGTCGAGAAATCCTTTCGGCACCTTCTCGGAGAGTTCCGGCCGCACCTTGGTGAAGAAGTTGACGAGCGAATCCATGGTGATCAACTGGCCTTCGCGGACATGGGCGCCGTAGAGGTCCTGGAAGATATCGATCGCGTCGCGGCCGCTGAAACCGGAGCTGCCTTCGTTCTCGGCCTCGGCGATGATCTGGCGGCGGCGCTTGGCCGTCAGGCGCTTGCGGTCTTCCTCATCGAGCCAGTCGGGAATCACGCCGGTATACATGGCCATCTTCAACAGATGCAGATTCTCGTCGCAGTAGAGCATGTACTTGCGCGGGTCGCCGATCCAATCGCGCAGCGCGGGCGAGTTTTCGTTGAGGCGGCTGGAGATGATCACGCGCGCGAAGTTCTCCAGGACGCGCGGCAGGAAGTTCTCGTGGATATGGCGGCCGAACGTATTCGCGTAGATCGCGACCTCGGTCGGCGATTCAAGAACATAGTTGATGTGAATGAACTCGATGCGGTCTTTCAACGACTGGAAGCCGCCGATGTTCTGTTCGTCCTCGGGGTTCATCACGCCCAGAAACAGGGACTGCACGCTCTCCTCGATCTCCTCGACCTTGTGCACGCCCTCGCTGATGATGTTGTGCAGCTCGAACAGGCGATCCTTGTTGTGGCCCTTGAGGTCCATCAGGGCGTAGATGCCGTTGTTGGTGCGCGCGTAGCGGGAGTAGATATAGCGAACCCGGCTGCCGGCCGGCAGCAGCTCATCGAGGCGCCGCTGCAGCTCCAGGTTGGTCTGCGCCGGTTGGCGGCTGCGCAGATCGCCGGGGTTGTAGACGCTGATGCCTTCGCCCAGCCGGCGATTCACCTGGTAGGGGCGGGCGAAGATCATGCTGAAGACGGCATCGGGATCGTCCAGCTTGCGCAGGAGGGCGCGGTAGAGCGAGCTGCAAATGGTGCAGGGTTCGGCGCTGAAGACCCAGTCGTACTGCTTGCCGGTGGACAGATTCCACTTGAACTCGTCGCTCGCGAAGAGCGCGTCCAGGATCGCCGCCCGCTGGTCGCGCGGGATCATCACGATGGGGTTGTCATGGCTGGGGCAGGGGACCTCGATGTAGCTCGCGCCGGGCGCGCTGCGCTGCCCGGCGCCGAGGTCCTGCAGCAGTTTCGCCGTGCGTTTCTCGCCGAGGAGGCGGGCGAGCTGTTCCGAGGCGGTGTGGCCGCCGTCGTCGCCGAGACGCGCGCGGTCGAGGCGCCAGACGGTTTCGTAGCGGATGCCGTCCGGGCTGTTGGCGTATTCCTGGAACCGCTGCAGGAGGTTGTTCAGGAAGATCGATTTTCCGCTGCCCGGCGGGCCGTTGAACAGGTAGATCTTGTTCTGCTGGGCGCCGCCGCGGAAGCTCTCGATCACGTTCATCAGGCGGTTGGCGAAGATGCGGTCGGCGAAGAACGGTTGGTCGGTATCCTCGACCAGCAGCGAGCTGAAGTCGTACGCGATGAAATTGATCGATTCGGGGTCGTCCGGGTACTCGTCGTGGCCGTGTCCGACATGGGCGCGCACCATGTCGTGGAACACCTGGTGGACGTTGCGGATCAGGCGATCCGGCCGCCAGCGCAGCTGGGCCAGGAAGTCCTCAAAGCTCAGCGTGCGGCCCGTTTCGAGTCCCCGCTGGCTCGCGGCCAGATCCTGCAACGCCTTGCGAATGGGGTCCATGCCTAGATCAGCTCCCGGCTGAGCTTGCGCTCGTGCATGGTGTAGCGGACGCGTTCCCAGTCGGGCGGCGCCGCCCCGTCGTCGTCGTCGGGGCGGCCGTTGACCGCACCCGCCCGCTCGGCCGCCTTCACTTCGCTCGTCTCGAGCACGACCTTGCCGCCCCAGAGAAACTCGCAACCCAGCAGCGCCCCGTGGAGGTAATCGCGCACCAGCGGCTTGGCTTCGTGGTGGTGGACGAGGTACAGCGTCTCGGGTCGCGTGCGCTCCAGGTCGACCGTGATGTGGGGCGGATGGTAGAGCTGGTCCAGCACCATCTGCTTGTACTGGCCGGCATCGCGGCTCTTGACGTACCACTGCCACACCAGGCGCGGCTGATCGAGCCGGCGGCCGGCCACGAACAGGCGGTGCCGGTCGACGAAGTCCTGCTCGAGGAAATTCCGGACGAAGAGATGGTCGTTCAGATTCTCGCGAACGGCGAAGATGTAGTCGCGGCCGCGGCCGGTCTGGCGGTCGAACCGCCGGCGGTCCTCCGCGTCGAGCAGAGCCAGGAACTCACGGCTGTAGCGGCCCTGGTCGGCCGCCTCCTCGATGAAGGCGAAGAGGCGCATGCCGAGCGCATAGGGATTCAGACCGACGCGGGGCATGGCGGTGACGGCGGCGTTGACGCGCGCGAAGTCGACCTCGTGGCCGGCGATGCGATCGTCCTGCCGGAACAGTTTCTCGTGCCAGTAGCTGGACCAGCCCTCGTTCATGATCTTGGTGCGGATCTGCGGCTGGAAATAGAGCGAGGTCTGGCGCACGATCTGCACCACCTGCTGCATCCACTTGTTTTCTTCCCGGTCCAGAAAAGGACTGTGCTCGAGGATGTAGCGCAGGACGTCCCGGCGCTGGACAGGCTTACGGTGAAGCGCCTTGTCGTACAGGGCGGCGAACTCGGGATGGCGGCGCTGCACGTCGCGGAAGAAGACATCTTCGGCGGTCTGCCCGTGGTCGCGCACGCATTGATTGTAGCGTTCGATCTCCTGGACGTAATCCGCGACCGTGGCCGGGCGCGCGCCCTGCAGGAACACGTCGAAGTACCAGTCGAGGCGCCCCGACCAGCCGTCCTGCGGCGCCCGGTGCAGGTCCGAGACCAGGCCGTGGAAATCGACGAGGTTGTCCAGGCCGCGGCTGAATTCGATGACATAGTCGACCCAGCGCCCGTGCTCGGAGCGCAGGCGCGCGATGGCGCGCTTGGCGGCCAGGGCCTGGCCGGTGAAGTCATCGTCCCAGGTATGGCGGAAGAAGAGGTTGTTCTGGAAGAAATCGATGTGGCCGAGCACGTGATAGAAGATCATCACGTTGAGCCAGTCGGGGTTGTTGTCGTTGTAGTAGCTGATCGCCGGGCGCGTGTTGATCACCGTCTCGTAGGGGTTGCTGGGGTAGAGTTCGTAGCGCCCGCGACCCTTGAGCACTTCGAGATCGTGGACCCAGTAGTCGTACATCGTGGGGATCATGACCTTGGGCGCGAGTTCGAGCAGGTCGCGGTTGGTGACCACGTACTCGAGCGTCTCGTCGTCGAAGCGCAGACCGGCCTGGCGGGCGCGCTCCTTGCAGCCCTCCATGATGGCCTTGGCATGCTGGTCGATCAGCTGCATGCGCGCTCCTTCGGACCCGGCGTCACGGGCTGATGAGCTGGCGGATGCCCTCGATCACCCGCGGCTCATCGGCGTCCGCCGGCAATACGTCGAGGCGGAGCCGGTCCCGCCGTTGCGTCAAGAGTTGTGAGGCCTGCAGGTACTTCTGCACCTCGCTGTCGCGCGCCGGGCCGTAGCCGTTGTCGACGATCGTGATGCCCAGACGCGCCGCGTAGCGCAGCACGGCCTCGATCTCCGGGAGGCATTCCTTGCCGCCGGTGTCCCAGTCGTCGCCGTCGGTGCCGTAGAACACGTAGATGTTGTAGTCCTGCACCAGATTCTCGCGGGCGACGATCTCGTTCACGAGGGCGAACGCCGACGCGACTTTCGTGCCGCCCGCCACCCGGCTGTTGTAGTAGGTGTAGAAGTCGTCGACTTCCTTCGCCTCGGTGTCGTGCAGGATGAAGCGGGTCTCGATCTGGCCGGCGTACTGATAGAGGATCCAGCTGTAGATCAGGACATGCTGGCTGACCACCTGTTCGGTCGGCCGGCCGCTCATCGAGCCGGAGTAATCGCGCAGGAAGAAGACGACCGCCTGCGACTCGAAATCCCGTTCACGCGACAGGACACGGTAGACCTTGTCGCGCGGCGCGATCAACAGATCGGCCGGGTCGGGCACGTGGCCCGCGGCGATGCGCTCGAGGCCGATGTTGGTCTCGACGAGTTGGCGCAGCGTGGCCTTCTTGTCGAGCAACTGCCCGAAGCCGCGGTGCCGGTCGGTGAGGTCGTAGACGTAGCGCGTGAGCGATCGCTTCTTGCCCTTGTCTTCGAGGTTGGGCAGCCGAAACTGCTCGGTCAGGATGCGGCCCAGGTCGTAGGCGTTGCTCTCCAGCTCGTGCGCGGCCCCTTCGCCCTGGCCGGGACCCTGGCCGTCGCCCTCGTCGGGATCCGGCCGCACCGGCTGCTCGCCGATGACCTCGCCTTCCTCGCCTTCGCCGCTGCCGCCGGCCGGTCCCGGCTGATCCGCGCGTTCGGCGAACGAGTTGTCGTGGACGAGCTTCTCCTCGACGGTGGTCGGCACCACCACCACCTTGTGCTTGCCACCGCGGCCCGGTTTGACCAGCCGCCCGATGCGGATCTTGCGCGGGAACCCGTCTTCTTCGCGGCGCGCGTCGCGCTGCATGAGGTCGTCGAGAGTGCCGAGCCGAGCGGCCAGAGGCAAGGCGAGCGCGGTCAAGGCCTGCAGCCACGGCAGATCCCCGTAGGCGTAGGGATCGTTGCAGACCGGACCCGGCAGGCCGGGCCGGCGGTCGGGGGGCGGCGGCCGGCGCATGTCAGCTCTCGTCCTCCTGGGTGCAGAAGTACTCGATGGTCTTCTGCGCGCAGGTCTGGCAGTAGCCCAGCTTGTTCAGCATAGTGTTGATCATGCGGTCGTAGAGGTTCTGGTTCTCCTCGTTGGTGCGGTTGGCGAGGGCGCCGATGAGGCTGCCGGCGCCGGCGATGTCGCTCTTCAGCCGCACATCGGTGACCGCCTTGACCAGCTCCAGGTTGTCCATGAAATCGTAATTGGGATCGATGCCGATCTTCTGGCCGTAGATCTTGCGGATCGTCGTGCGGAAGCTCTCGCGCTGCTCGTCGGTCTTGAGCTGCAGGCGTTCCTCGATGCTCTTGATGAAACGCTCGTCGACCTTGAGCGCCTTGAGTTGGCCGGTCTGGGGGTCCTTGTACTTCCAGAGCTTGTCCGGGCCGAGATGCTCCGCGTCGATGCCGATGATCATGTTGACGTAGTTCATGACGTCCTTGCGGATCGCCTGCGGCTCGTCCATGTAGGCGTTGAACATCTCGGTCATGATGCGCTCGCGATAGAGACCGCGCGCAGTCTTGAGGTCCTCGAGGTACTTGGCGCGGTCGTTGTTGTCGTGCACATAGTCGAGGATCACGCGCTCGATGGTCTTGAAGACGTCGTGCGCGAACATGCAGCGGCCTTCGTTGGTCTCCGAGCTCTCGACCAGGAGTTGGATCGCGCGCCCAAGGTTGCGCTGGCCGAGGCCCTTCTGGCCGAAGCGGTTGGTGATGTCGGTATCCTGGCTCAGCGTGTCGATGACCTCGGCCAGGGCCTTGATCGACTTCTCGCCGGCGATCTCGCCTGCCGCCAGCTTCATGGTCTCGATCGGCGTCAGCTTCTCGCTCCGCGGCAAGCGCGACAGGATCACCGACACGCTGGCGGCGTAGTTCAGGTTCGGGTCCTGGTGCAGGTTCTCGCGCGTGAGCGTGGTCTTGGTCTCGCTGCCGATGGCGTACTGGGTGAGCTGCTCCTGCAGGCGGTAGTTGGTGTTGTGCGCGATGTAGCTGAGCCGGCAGCGGTCGACGATCGGCGCTTCCTCCTTCTCGGCCAGGAAGCGGTTGAACTCGCTGTTGTTGCTGGTGGCGATGATCAGGGTGTCGATCGGCCATTTGTAGCCGTCGATCTCGATCACGCGGTTCTGGATCACGCCGAGGTAGACCTGGACGAGGTCCTTCTTGTTCTTGAACATCTCGTCGGAGAAGTGAATGCCGCCGCCCGCGACCCGGGCCAACGCGCCGCGCCGCAGATCGAAGCGGTAGGGATTGTTGGTGTCGGAGATGTGCAGGAGGCGCTGGATCGATTCCTCGCCCAAGAGGTCGACCGCGCTGGACGTGATCTTGTCCTTGGCCGGGTACTTGCCGGTCACCGTGCCGAGACTCTCGGTCAGCGGCACTGGAACGATCGCCACGTGGTCGAGCATCGCCTCGAGCTTGCCGTCGCAGTGCCGCCGGAGGTCTTCCCAGATATAGCTCGAGCAGGCGCCGAGCGGGCGGTAATTCTCATACAGCCGGTCGAGTTGGGCGTCGTCGAAGCCGACCTTGCGGCCCAGCCAGGCGCGGCTGGCCTCGGGAGACTCGAGCAGGTTCATCGCGAGGATCGCGGGGTCCTCGTAGGTCTGGCTCTCGATGGTCGTGATCTTGCCGTATGACCCGATTCCGGCCAGGTCGGTGAAGCAGAAGGTGTACTTGCGGTTGGGGGGCTGGGCCAGGAACTCGCGGTAGAGGCGGCTCACGTACTCGACGAAGAATGTCTTGCCGTTGCCCGGTTCTCCGACCAGGACGTAGGCCATCTCCTTGGAGGATCCACCCTCGGCGGCGTCCTTGACGTAGGACACGAAGCTGTTGATCTCGTCGTACATGCCGACGATATGTTTCTTTCCCTGACGAAAGATCTTGAAATCGTACGTCGTCTTGCCGTTGACCACGACTTTCTCGATCTCTCCCTCCAGGATCATCCGCGTGATGCCCTGGAAGGCGTTCTCGAAGACCCGTTCGCCGGCTTTCAAGGCCAGCAGATGGTTCTGCAGGGAATTCGGCTTCTCTTGCACCATGATCGCCCCCGTCGGGAGTTGGCCGGCCCTGACACGCGGGGCCGTATTGAACTGATACACCGCTCCGGTGCATTTGGTTCTCAGGGTGTCGTCGCAAGGTGCATGCCGGATGGAGCGGCGACGGTTTGCTGCCGCTACGTGAAGGTACGCCAAGGCCGCGGGTTCTGCACGCGCGGAGACCGGCAGGCCGTGCCGGCACAGAAGGACCGCGTCGCCGCGGCGCGCGCGGACGCGCGAGCCCGGACTTTTCGCCAGGGATCGACTGTTGACATGACAGACATCCGTCTGTTGTTATAGTGGCGAGGCGAAAGGAGATCGCCATGACCCGCACGCCGTCGGGGGAGTCCCGTCGCCGAGTGCTTGCCTTCGTGCGCGAGCGCGTCCTCGCCGGCGCGCCGCCGACCACGCGCGAGGTGCAGGCGCACCTGGGTTTTCGCGCCGTGCAGTCGGCGCGCCAGCATCTCGAGGCGCTGGTGGCCGAGGGCAAGCTGGCCAAAGCAGCGGGCCGCGCGCGCGGTTACCGGTTGCCGGCCGGCGACCCGGCGCGCTTCGGCGTGGCAGCGGGGCCGGCGCGGCCGGTGCCGATCCTGGGCCGCGTGCAAGCCGGCCGCCTGAGCGAGGCGCTCGAGGCGCCGGACGGTTACCTACCGGTGGTGGATCGTCCCGCCGACGAGACGCTCTTCGCCCTGACTGTGCGCGGCGAGAGCATGACCGGCGCCGGCATCCTGCCGGGCGATGTGGTGTTGGTCCGGCAGCAGGATCAAGCCCCGGACGGCGCCATCGTGGTGGCGTTGATCGCAGGCGAGGCCACCGTCAAACGGCTGCGGCGGCGCCGCGGCCGGCTCGAGTTGCA
>JAQULN010000085.1 GCA_028718575.1 Candidatus Krumholzibacteriia bacterium
CGCCGTCAGCGAGGTCGCCAGCGTCGAACTGTCGGCGGAACCGCTGGCCGACGCGCAGGCCAATCTCTTGCGCATCCAGTCATTCGTGCCCCTCGCCGGCGAGTTCGACCTGCTCGGCTTGCCGCCCAGCGCGCCCCCGCGCACGGGGGATTACGGCCGGGTCGTGATCCAGATTCGCGGCAACCTGGACGGGGGGTACTGACATGCGCAGGATCCTGATCTCGTCTCTGTTGCTCGCAGCAGTCGCGCTGGCGGCGCCCATCGCGACGGCCCAGATCCTGTATGGTCAGCCGACCTCGGGCAACCTGGGTCTGATCTATACACACTGGAAGCTGGAGGGCCTCGGCGGCGAGCTGACCCTCGGCCAGTGGCTGCTGCCGGTCAACGGTTTCCTGCCTTTGGGCGACGATCTCGAGGCTCGCTACTACGTCGCGCGCGTCGGCAATGCCCTGTCGACCATCGCGGGCGATCAAGAGTTGGACGGCCTCACCGATCTGCGCGTGCAGATCGCCCGCAGCCTCGCCCGTGATCGCTATCTCTTGAGCGCCGGTTTGAATCTGCCGACGGGCAAGACGGGCCTCGATCCGGGCAGCGAACTGCCGGTCATGACCATGCTGACCCAGAACTTCCTGCAGTTGCCGGCGCGGCGCCTGGGCGAAGGCTTCGGCCTGAATTTGCTGGCCGGCACCGCGGCGACATGGGGTGAGCGGCGCGTCGGCTTCTCGGTCGCGTTCAACTATGAAGGCGCCTACGAGGCCTACGCAGGCGCGGGCGACTACGACCCCGGCGACTCGCTCGTATTGACCGCGGGCGTGCAAGGCGGCCGCGGCCCTTGGACCTGGCACGGCGATGTTTCGTTCACGACCCACGGCGACGATCAACTCGACGGCCGTAAAGTGTACAGCCAGGGAGACCAACTCGGCTGGCAAGCGGGCGCCCAACTGGCGCGTCCCAATCGGCGCGCTTCGTTGCAAGCGCGCTACTTGATTCGCGGGCGCAACGAGCAGTTCGACGCCGCGGAGTCGTTGGCCAGCCGCTTGAAAGTCTACGGGAACGAGTTGGCGCTGGCCGGCACGCTGGCCTGGGTCCGGTTCGACGGTCTCTATGGCGGCCCGGTGGCCGAGTTCCGGCGCATCGCCGGCAACGAGTACGGCTTCGGCGGGACGACGGTCCTGGGCTTCGGCCTGCTGGCCGGCCGACCGTTGGGCAGGCAGTTCGATCTGAGCGGCGGCCTGAAGTTCTTCACCGGCAACACCGACGACGGGAACATCGACCTGAGCGGCTATCAGGTCTCGCTCTCGCTCTCGGGACACCTGTAAGGGAGATGCCCGATGCGCAAACTCTTCAAACGGGCGCTGACCGTGGTCGCGGCTGCCGTTCTGCTCGCGCTCCTGGCGACCGGTTGCGGCGACAAGGTGGTTGGCCCGGAGCCGGGCGTGCGGGTGCACATCCCCCTGGGCGAGAAGGCGGGAGCCGCCGAGCTGTTCCGCGTCACGGTGACGGGCGCTGACATGGATACGGTCGTCGCCCAGATGCAGCCGCAGAACGACGCGGTCGAAGTCGTGCTGAACGTGCCGGTCGGGCCGAGCCGCCGCTTCGTCGTCGAGGCCCTCGATGCGCTGCGCGAGGTGATGTTCCGCGGCGAGACGGTCGTCGATGTGCTGCCCTTTGCAGATATGCAACTAGCCATCGATCTGCGGCCGATGGTGCCGATGCTGTACTTCTCACCGCATTTCCCGACGGTGCGCATGGGTGATGAATTCATCCTCACGCTGCGAGCGGCCAAGCTGCCGGGGTTGATCGGCCTGAGTTTCGAGCTCGCCTGGCAAGACCTGGCGCCGGTGCTGTTGGATACCGCCTTCGCGGCACCCGGGGTGCTGGAAGCCGGCGCCGACATGTGGGAAGAGGGTCTCTACTTCGGCATCTATTCCGAGGTGGATCCCTTCGTCGATGCCGAGGGCAATGGCGTGCTGGCCTACTTCCGCTTCTCGACGTACGAGGCCTTTGCTGCCGGCGCCCATGCCGTGCCGTTCGCGATCGAGTTGAACGATCTCAGCGGCGTGGAAGTCGACCTGGCGGGCGTGTATCTGGACCGCGCGCTCCTGCGCCTGGAGAACCCGAACGCCATCGAAACGCTCCTTGGCGGCGCCGGCGCGGACGAGGGCCGCGCCGCGGTCGCGCTGCCGGGCGGCGATTTTATGGTGGCCGGCGTCATGGGCGGCGGCGGACAAGACTACTATCAAGCGCCGTTTCTGGCCCGGATCGCGCCCAACGGAACCGACCGCTGGCAGCGCACCTACCCCTCGGACGCACCGGGCCAGGTCGCCAATGGTCTCGCGCGCAGCCGCGACGGTGGCTACTTCCTGGTCGGCGAGGAACTCGGCTACCACAAAGAGGTCGGCGGATCGTTTGTCTATCGGACCGATGGCGAGGGAAGGCTCGTTTTCGAGGCTGCCCTCGACACCGTCTTGACCAATCCCGTCCCCACGTGCGTGGCCGCCCTGCCCCGCGGCGGCGCTGTGGTGGCCGGCCGTTACTGGGCTGAGTGGTGGGATCAATGCTTCGTGGCCACCTTCGGCGCTGCCGGACTCAGGGATGTGCTGCTGATTCCCGACTACGGGGCCATCCACGACATCATCGCGGTTTCGGACACGGCCTTCGTAGCCGTCGGGACGCAAGATGCCTTGAAAGCAGGCGACATCGCCCTCTGGCGGGTCGTCGACGGTGACGGTCTGCACCTCTCGTGGACGCGGATCTTCAGCGGCCAATGGGACGAAGGTTTCGCCCTCGCCCTGGCGCCCGGCGGCGATTACATCATCGCAGGGACGACTACGATTGAGAACTCTGCGATACGCGTGATCCGGACCGACCCGGATGGCTTCGAGCGCTGGGATCGCACTGTGCACTGGGGTTGGGACACGACCGCCCGCGCGATCGCGGCCACGCCGGACGGCGGCTGCGTGGTGGTCGGCGATGGCTACGTATCCGAGCAGACTAGAACCGATGTGATCGTCGTGCGTCTGGACGCCGCCGGCAACACCGTCTGGGAGCGCACCTACGGCGGCACCGGCACGGACCGCGCCTACGGCATTGCCCGCGGGACCGGCGGCGGCTACCTGGTGGTCGGCACGACGGACGTGACGGGCCGCGACGACAACGACGTGCTCCTGCTGCGCCTAAACGAGGAAGGGCTCAAGTTCGCCGCCGATTGACCGTTCCCAAGCGTCCCGTTGCGGCCCGCCGCCGACCGCCGGATATTGTGCCGGAAGGCAAATCCGCAGAAGGGACGCCATGAAACGAGTCACTATCGTCGGCGGCGGCAACGTCGGCACCAATACGGCCTTCTTCCTGGCGGAGAACGGCACGGCATCGGTCACCCTGGTCGACATCAAAGAAGGGATGCCGATCGGCCAGAGCCTGGACCTCATGGAAGCCGGCCCCCTGCGCGGTTACGATACGACGATCCGCGGCAGCAACGATATCGAGAGCCTCGCCGGCAGCGATGTCGTGGTCATCGCCGCCGGACGCGTGCGCAAGCCCGGCGAACGCCGCCTGGATCTCTACAAGGACAATGCCGCAACCGTCCGCGAAATCTGCGATGCCATCAAGCGCCTCGCGCCGGACGCTGTCGTCATCAACCTGGTCGAGCCGATCGACACGCTCACGCTGTTGATCCAGGAACTGCTCGGCGCCGACCGGCGGCGAGTACTCGGCGTCGGCGGCCTGCTCAGTTCGACCCGCATCCGCTATCTCGTCAGCGCGGAACTCGGCATTTCGCCCCGCGAGGTCACCGCGCTGATCATCGGTCCGCATCGGCGCAGTATGGTCGTCTTGCAGGACTCGATCCGCGTGTCCGGCATTCCGGCCGCGATGCTGATCGGCCAGGAGCGCCTCGCCGAGATCGTCGATCAGGCGCGCCACGCGGGCGATACGATCCTGGAGCTGGCGCAGTCGTCGACCGCCTACTACGCGCCGAGCGCGGCCGCCTGCAGCCTGATCGAAGCCGTTGTGCGAGACACTCACGCCATCTTGCCGGTCTCGGTTCGTCTCGACGGCGAATACGGCGTGCGTGGGTTGTGCGCGGGTGTGCCTGCCCGCATCGGCGCCGGCGGCGTCGAGCAGATTCTGGAGATTCGCCTGACCGACGCAGAGCAGAGCGCCTGGCAGACCGCCATCGCCGAACTGAAGACCGCCATCGCCGAAAAGACCGGCCGCCGAATCGCCTGAAGGAGCCCCGCTATGTCCAGGAAAAAGGTCAGCATCATCGGCGCGGGCAATGTCGGCGCGAAGGCGACCTACTACATCGCCGAGAAGGTCATCGCCGACCTGGTCATGGTCGACATCGCCGAAGGCACAACCCGCGCCAAGGCGCTCGACTTCCTCCACGCCGGCCCCTTGCGCCGTTATGACGGCCCGATTCGGGGCACGACCGACTATGCCGAGATCGCGGGCAGCGACGTCGTGGTCATCACGGCCGGTCTGGCACGGCGGCCCGGCATGGACCGCATGGACCTCTTGAAAGCCAACGCCGAGATCGTCAAGACCGCTTCGTTGAACACCGCCCGCTACGCGCCGAACGCCACTGTGATCGTCGTTTCGAACCCGCTGGATGTGATGTGCCACGTGGCGCTGCGCGCGACTGGCTTCGCGATCCGGCGTGTCGTCGGCATGGCGGGGATCCTCGACTCGACGCGCTTCCGCTATTTCGTGGCCGAGGAGTTGGGTTGCGCGCTGTCGGCCGTTCACGCGATGGTGCTGGGCGGACACGGCGACCAGATGGTGCCGCTGCCGCGCTTCACCACGGTGGGCGGCATCCCGATCACCGAACTCATGGCTCCGGCGACTGTCGCGCGTCTGGTCGACCGCACCCGCAACGGCGGGGCCGAAATCGTCGGCTATCTTAAGACAGGTTCCGCGTATTACGCGCCGGCGGCGGCGGCGGCGGAAATGGTCGAGGCGATCCTCACTGACCGCAAGCATTTCGCGCCCTGCGCCGCCTACCTGCGCGGCGAATACGGCATCGAGGACCTCTTCATCGGCGTGCCGGTGATCCTCGGCCGCAACGGCATCGAAAAGATCGTCGAACTCGAGCTGACCGAAGAAGAAAAGCAGGGGCTGCGCGCGAGCGCCGACGCCGTCCGGAAGGGTGTCGACGACCTGAACACGTTCTTCCGGGCCACCTGACGCCGCGGTCCCACGGCTACAGGGAGACGGTTGCGTGCGCATCGCCCGCTGTTTCGTGCTATGGTTGTTGGTGTCCGTCGCCTGGGGCCTCGGCGCACCGGCGGACGCGTCCGCTGCGGACCGGCCGGCGCCGCGGACCCCGGCGCGGCAAGCGGAGCGAAACCGCATGCTCGATGTCATCCGGCGTTACGGCATGACCGACGAGACGGTGCTGCGCGCCATGGCCGGCGTACCGCGGCACGAGTTCGTGCCCCCGGCGCAAGCCCGCTCCGCCTACGCCGATACGCCGCTGCCGATCGGCCACGGCCAGACCATCTCGCAACCCTATATCGTCGCCGAGATGACGCGGTTGCTGCGGTTGACGCCGCAGTCGCGCGTGCTCGAGATCGGCACCGGCTCGGGCTATCAGGCAGCGATCCTGGCCGAGTTCACCGAGCACGTCTACACCGTCGAGATCATCGAAGAACTGGCCGCCGAGGCTGATCAGCGACTGCAGCGACTGGGCTACCACCGCGTCTCGGTGCTGCACGGCGACGGTTGGGAAGGGTGGCCCGAACACGCGCCGTACGACGCGATCATCGTGACCTGCGCTGCCGGACAGATCCCGCCGCCGCTCTTGCAGCAGCTCAAACCCGGCGGCCGCATGGTCATTCCGGTCGGACCGCGCTATGCCGTGCAGTCGCTGATGTTGGTCGAGAAAGACCTCGACGAGCGCTTCCGCAGCCGCAGCGTCATGGCCGTGCGCTTCGTCCCGTTCGTCAGTGAGCGCACCGGCGCGGACCGATGAACCACCGCGCGGCCTTGCCGTCGGAATCGGAGCTGCCGCTGCGGCGCACGCGCGTGGCGCTGTTGCTTGTATCCGCCGCCGCCATTGGCCTACAGCTTTCCTTGATGCGCGCGCTGTCGCTCCAGCTCTGGAGCCATCTTGCCTACATGGTCATCGGCGTCGCGTTGCTGGGATTCGGGGCCAGCGGCACGGCGCTGACGTTGTTGCGCCGGCTGGTCGTCGCGAACAAGCGCGCGTGGTTCGCCGCGCTGCTTCTGCTGCTGGCGGGCAGCGTGTTGCTGATTCCGCGCGCGGCTGGCTGGATTCCCCTGAACGTCCAGTTCCTGGCCTGGGATCGCTCGCAGGCCGCCGGACTGCTCGCTCTCGAACTGATGCTGCTCGTGCCGTTCCTGTTCGCGGGCGGCGCGATCGGCGTGGCGCTGTTGGACCACTCCACACGGCTGGGCGGCCATTACGCCGCTAACCTGATCGGCTCGGGGGCCGGCGCGTTCGGCGCGGTCCTGGCGATGCACGTCTTGACCACCGGCGCGCTGTTTACCGCCCTGGCGATCGTGGCGCTGGTCGCCGCCGCAGTCGTCCTGCCGTTGCGGCGGCGATTCGTGGGCGGTCTGGTCGCGGTCGCGGTGCTGATCGGCGCCGTTGCATACGGCTGGCCGTGGCGCCCGGCGATGTCCGAATACAAGGCACTGCCAGGCTATCTGGATATGCCCGGCACCGAGATCTTGCACCAGGTGGAGGGTCCGCTCGGCCGGATCGATGTCGTCGCGGGCCCGGCCGTCCGCCATGCGCCGGGTCTTGGCCTCGGTTTCGCGGGCGAGGTGCCGCCGCACGTGGTCGTGCTCAACGACGGCGACGCAGCGAGCGCTGTCTATCAAGTACACAACCTCGCCGACTGGCGGTTCATGGACGCCACCACGCGCGCCGCGCCCTACCATATGGTGTCCGGCCGGCCGGAGGCGCCGAGCGCGCTCATCATCGGCGCGGGCGGCGGAGCCGACATCGGCCTGGCGCTGCACCACGGAGCCGACGTGGTCGTGGCGCTCGAAATGAACCGCCAGCTCGTCGATTTGCTGACCGGCCCCTTGCGCGCGCGCGGCGGCGAAGCCGTTTACCTTGATCCTGCGGTGACCGTGCTGCCGCACGATGCGCGCGGCTACCTGATCCGCAGCGTGCGGACATTCGACGTCATCCAGCTCCCGCCCGTGGACGCTTTCGGCGCCTCCGGGGCTGGGCTGCACGCAGCGCAGGAGTCGTATCTCTACACGGTCGAAGCGTTCGGTGAAATGCTCGATCGCCTCAGCCGCGGCGGCGTGCTCTGCATCACCCGTTGGGCGCGGACGCCTCCGCGCGACGAGCTTCGGGCGCTGGCGACCGCGGCCGCTGCGTTGCGACGCCGCGGCGGCGAACCCGCCGACCACTTGGCGCTGATCCGCAACTGGGCGACCGCGACCATCCTCGCGTCGGCGCAGCCGCTTGCCGCCGCGCAGATCGAGGCGTTGCGCGCCTTCTGCGACGAACGCGGCTTCGATCTCTGCTATCTGCCGGGACTTGCGCGCGACGAGGCCAACCGCTATCACGTCCTCGACACGCCGCTCTACTACGACGCCGCGCAAGCGTTGCTCGGCCCCGGCCGCGACGCGTTCACGGCCGGTTATCTCTTCGACATCGCGCCGGCCACGGATGACCGCCCGTACTTCTTCCGGTCGCTGCCCTGGACCGCGCTTTTCGCGCTACGAGAGGAGTTCGGCGCGCACGGTCGGGCTTTTGTGGAACTTGGCGCGCTGATGTCCGCAGCGGCGCTTGCGCAGGACATCCTGGTGGGGCTCGTGCTGATCGTCTTGCCGCTCGTCCCTCTGGGCGGCGCTTTGCGCGGCGCGCGCCGGCGGCTGCCGACACTCGCGTACTTTCTGCTGCTCGGGGCGGGATTCATGCTGCTGGAAATCTGTTTCCTGCAGAAGCTCATCCTGTACCTGGCCCACCCGCTCTACGCCGCGGCGGCAACGATCGCGGCCTTCCTGGTCTGCGGCGGCCTGGGCAGCCTGTCCACGGCCGGGCTGCCGCTCGGGCGGCGGGCCATTGTCGCAACGTCGCTTGTCGTGGTCGCGTTGACCGCGGTCGCGGTCGTCGGTCTCGATCGCTGGCTGGCGTTGAGCCTCGGCGCGCCGCTCGGCGCGCGGCTGGCGATCGCCGGCCTCACCATCGCACCTTTGGCCTTTGCGATGGGCCGCCTCTTCCCAGCGGGGCTGGCGGCGGTCGGCCGCGATCAACCAGCGCTCGTACCGTGGGCCTGGGCCGTCAACGGCTTCGCTTCGGTCGCCGCCACGGTCGCCTGCCCGCTGCTCGCGGCGGATTTCGGATTCAGGACGGTGTTGTTGCTGGCGGTCGCCTGCTACCTGCTGGCCGGCGTGAGCGCATGGCGCCTGACGGATGCGGAGTGAACGGATGCGAATTGAGCAGCGGCGGCGCTGCTCAGTTCTCGCTCAACACCTGCTGATCGTATTCGACTTCGAAGCGCAGCTTGTGCTTGGCCTCATCCTGCGCCAAGGCCAGGAAGAGCTGCTTGAGGGCCTGATCGTCGGTGCGCGCGGCGAGATCCGTATAGAGCCGGAACGCGTGTTTCTCTTGCTGCATCGCGAAAACCAGAATATCGGCATAGCTCGGATTCTTGGCGAGATCGACGTCGCTCGTATAGTCGGCGATCTTGAGATCCTGAACCGTCTCGCTCGCGCCGGCGAGCGGCCGGGCGCCGGATTTTGCAGCCGCGAGCTTCGCCTTGTGCCCGCGTTCTTCCTGCGCGATCGCGAGAAAAGCTTCCTTCATCGCCTCGGTTTGCGCCCGCTCCGCGAACTCCGTGTAGAGGTCGACTGCGGCCTGCTCCATGGCGATGGCATAGTTGAGAGCCGCTTCGATCGTGTTGAAGTCGCTCATGGCTTGCTCCCGGTTCGCTGGCAGTCGATGTGGCCGGCCGAGACGCGACGGTCCCGCCGGTGCACCTATGATCGCAAACTACGCGGAAGAATCAAGACCTATGCCGCCGGGGCTGCCGTTGCTGAGTGGACCATCGACTCGAATCGCCGCCCACGTGCGCCGCACGCAGCCTGGTCGTTGACCGGCGCCGCGCCAAGGTGCTAGAGTGGGCGGGGTCGCGATATTATCTTCTCCATCCCTCGACGGCGGGGAGGCCGCTGATACCTGCGAACGTCGAAAGAGGTAGAATCATGGGAATGTTCGATTTCTTAAAAGATGCCGGCGAGAAGCTTTCCAGCGCGAGCGAGGCCAAGGAGACG
>JAQULN010000086.1 GCA_028718575.1 Candidatus Krumholzibacteriia bacterium
CGGCACACCGAACAGCGCCCACATCGCCGCCGCATCCGGCAGGCGCCCAAACGACACGTCGGGCGGCAATGCGACGGGGTCGACTTCGTCGAGGCGAGTGGCGCCGTCGGCCGCGGTCAAGAGCAGCGGTTCGCCGTCGGCGCTGATGGCGAAATTGGTGTGCAACTGACCAGCTATGCCAACCTTGTCTTTGCCGGAAGCCCAGACCAGCAAGAACCCGCCGGCCGGAATGCTGCAAGCGGGGAACTGCCAGCGCAGCGGATTGCCGGCGTTGTCGGAAAGGTAGCAGGCCGTCAGATCGTAGGCCGCGGCGCCGGGATTGTGGATTTCGAGCCAATCGGAATAGTCGCCGTCGTCGTCGGCGATGGTGGCGGCGTTGGAGCTCATGAACTCGTTGATCAACGGGGTCTGGGCTTGGGCTGCGAGCGGCACGATATCGGCAAACCCGACAGCGATCGCAACGAGTAAAAAAACCATGCGTGGTCGTAACTGCACGAGCAACTCCCCGGCAAAGGATGGAAGCGGCGAAACGGCGAACCCTTGCGGCGTGTCTTGCTATTATACCACACGGCAGCGGGCCGACTCAATCGCCACAACCGGCCGCCGACGCGGACGCGCGGTGCGACGGGACGCGGCGAATCAGCTGGCGGACCCCTGGACGATGCGCGATCGATTCCGTAACGTCACCCGCGGTGAGTCAAGTGCCGGCGCCAAACTGCAGTATCGGCGCCGGCCGCATCCGCCGGCGCCATGAGGCGAGGCGACTCCGGCTGGACCATGAGTCGCAAAATATGGAGCAGCTGGCTGTTCGCTTCTTGGTACCCGGTCCCCACGCTTACCGACAATGACTCGCCGTGCTGGCCGCCTGCTCTCCGGGCCAGCCATCGAACCCGCTGGCGTGCACGCGAACGGCGGTACGCCAGCGGGTGTCTGTTTCAGCGCCGCGTCCTCGCGCCGCGATCAATCGCTCGTATCGCCATCGTCTGCCCAGTCGGCGAACAGCGCGTCGCAGAACGCCGCGGCATCGAACGGCGCCAGGTCGGCCACGGTCTCCCCCATGCCGACATAGCGAACGGGTAGCCCAAGAGTCTCAGCGATCGCCACGACGATGCCTCCCTTGGCGGTACCGTCGAGCTTGGTCAGAATCAAGCCTTCGACCGGAATGGTTTCGGCGAACACTCGCGCCTGCGCCAGGCCGTTCTGTCCCGTATTGGCATCGACGACGAGGAGCGTTTCGGGGTCGCGCCCCGTGCGCCGCCGAATCACGCGCGCCACCTTGGCCAACTCATCCATGAGATTCGTCTTGGTGTGCAGCCGGCCGGCGGTGTCGACGATCACCGTGTCGCAGCCGCGGGCGACGGCGGCATTGATGGCGTCGTAGGTGACGGCGGCCGGATCGGCGCCCGGCGCCTGCGCCACGCACGGCGCCCCGATGCGATCCGCCCAGACCTGGATCTGCTCGACTGCCGCGGCGCGGAACGTGTCGCCGGCCGCCAGCAACACCCGCCTTCCCTGCTGCTGATACAGGTGCCCCAACTTGGCGATGCTCGTCGTCTTGCCCGTACCGTTGACCCCGACGACGAATACCACCCTGACGTCGGCCGGTGGCTCGCCGCCGGCCACATCCGGCGGCCGGCCGGCCGCCTGCCGTCGCACTTTGCCCTTGCGCCGCTTGCCGCCGTCGCCGCCGAGCGCGGCTTCCCACGAGGGCGGTTGGACGCGCGGTTTGGCTTCGACGAGGATCTGCTGGACGTCGCGCCGAATGATGTCGAGCACGGCGGCCAGCGTTGCCTCGCCGCCGGCCTCGCGCAGGCGGCCCTCGATGGTGCGCGTGATGCGCACCGCCGATTGCACGCCCATATCCGCCTTGATCAACAGCTCCTCGATCTCGTCGAGTGTGTCATCGTCCAGCTTGACGCCACCGCCGAGCAACCGCCTGAGACCGCCGACGAAGTTGTCCCGCGACTTGCGCAGTCCGGTGCGGAAACGTTCGAAGAGCCCCATCACTCCTGCGCCTCGAGAATACCCGCCGCGGTGCGGCGGGACGCCAAGGCGCCCGCCAGTTCGCTATCGGAATTGGCGGTGGCGACGTCCTGGAAACTGACCGAGACGATGCTCGAGCAGCCCTTTTCCATCATGGTCACCCCGTAGAGGTGGTTGGCTACCTCCATGGTCATCTTGTTGTGGGTGATCACCAGGAACTGGGTGTTGCGCGAGAACTCCCGGAGCATGGTCACGAAGCGCTGGATGTTGGTGTCGTCGAGCGGCGCATCGGCTTCGTCCAGCAGGCAGAAGGGCGACGGTTTGACCAGGTAGACCGCGAACAGGATCGACAGCGCGGTCAGGCAGCGCTCGCCGCCGGATAGCAGCGAAACGTTGTCGATCACCTTGCCCTTGGGTTGGGCTGTGATCACGATATCGCTCTCGAGCGGATCGTCGGTGCGCACCAGTTCCAAGTCGGCGCGGCCGCCCTCGAACAGCGTCTGGAAGACCTGGCGGTAGTTGCTCCGGACCGCCTCGAACGTGGTGGCGAAGAGCTTGCGCGCGGTGCGGTTAATCTCGGCGATCGCGCGCTCGAGATCGTCCTTGGCCTTCATCACGTCGGTGCGCTGGTTGACCAGGAATGCCAACCGCTCTTTCTTCGTTTCATACTCTTCAAGAGCGAGGTGATTGATCGGTCCGAGTTCGGCCAGATTCTTGCGCCGCGTCGCCAGCAGCTCTTCTGCTTGTTCGATCTGGAACACGTCGCCGTCGCGCACCAGCTCGCGCGGCAAATGGTCGTCCGTCTGCGCCGCCGCCAACGTGGAAAACGCGCCGCCGTACTGCTGCTCGAGTCGTTCCTCGAGGTTGTTGCGCCGCAGGTCGAGCGTGGCCAGTTCCGTTTCGAGTTGATGGATCTGGTCGCGGCATCCGTGGCGCTGATCCTCGATCGCCTTGATGCGATCGTGCCAAACCTCGGTTTGCTGGCGCGACTCCTGGAGCGCCTGCGCCGCGTTGCGCACGATCTGCCGGCGGCGTTCCCGCTCGGCGAACGCCGTGGCCAGGCGTTGCTTGGCGGCCACCAGCTCGCCGGCCAGCCGTTCGCCTTCTTGCCGGCCGTACTGCGCTTCCGCCGTCAGTCGTTCGCGCCGGACCTGCAACTCGTCCAAGTTGGCGCGCAAATGGGCCAGAGCTGTCGTGGTCTCGCGCTGTTCTCCGTCGCGGCGTTGCGCTTGCAGCCGCGCCTCCTCGTAGGCGAAGCGCAGATCGTCGCGCATCGCTTCGGTTTCCTGTACGCAGCGCCGCAGATCCTCGCGCCGCAAGGTGCTGTCCTCGCGACGGCGGCCCGTTTCGGCGTGCGCATCCCGCAACGCCTGTTCGTCACGATCAAGCGCCGCGATCTCCTCGGCGAGCCGCGTCTGCTCGTTGCGCAACTCGACCTGGCGCGCGGCTCTGGCCGCGTCGCGGTCGACCAGTTGCGCCAACGCGACCTGGGCTTCCTGCAACTCGCCGTGCAACGCTTCCAGATCGTCACGGCCGGTGCGGAGCAGTTCCTGCTGCGCTAGGTGTCGTTCGCGGTTTTCACTCAGCCTGGCGTGCGCAGCCGACACCTCGGCTTGCACGGCGGCCACTTCGGCCTGGAGCTGGTCCAGCCGGCCGCTGCGGCCCAGCAGGCTACCTTCGTTCCGCTCGCCGCCGCCGCCGCGGACCAGGCCATCGCTCGCCACCAGCAGGCCGGTCCGGCTCAGGCACAGAACCGGCGTCTCGCCTCGCGCGGCGAGCGCCGCGGCCATGGCCTGATCGTCGCTTTCGAACAGGTAGGTCCGCGCCAGCAGGCGCTTCAGATGCGGCAGGTGTTCGATATCACCCTGCACGACCCCGCCAGCCGGTTTGCCCCCCGGCGGCGCCGCCGCTGCGGTGATCGCTTGCGGCTCTTCGCGGCACAGGAACGTCGCCTGACCGTGCTGCCCGGCACGCAGACCGCGGGCGAATTCCGCTGCGGCACCGGCGTTCTCGACCACCACCGCGTCGAGGATCTCGCCGAACAGGATCTCGAAGGCGCCGGTCCAGGCGTCAGCCACCCGCAGGCTGTCCGCCAGACCGCCCCGAACCGCGGGGTGGCCAGCCTGGCTGGTCAAAACGTGCCGTGCTCCTTGGCCGTAGCCGGCGAATTCCGCCTGCAGACCTTGCAGCAATTCCAGCCGTCCGGCGGCCGCCTCGCGCCGCCCGGTCGCAGCCGAAATATCCTGCTGGATGGCGTGCGCCGCGGCGTCCAGATCGGCAACGCTGCGTTCGGTCGCCGCCAAGTGTCCCAACAACTCGCGGCGCCGCTGGGCCAGTTCCTCACCCGCCGCCGCTAGTTCCTGCCGCCGCTGCTCGTACTGCGCCGACTCGTTGGCGAGACCCGCGGCCTCGCTCGCCGCCAGGGCCAACCGCTCCTGGCGGTTCTCGCGCCGCACCTGCAACTCGCGCAGGCGGCTCTTGCTGGCGGCGTCGCGCTCGATGAACTGCAGATTGAGCTGGACCGATTCTTCGAGCGCTTCGCGATCGGCGGCCAATCTAGCTTCCAAAACCCGCAACTCTTCGATCTGCCGGGTCAGTTCCTCGCCCGCGCCCGTCGCCGCCGCTTCGAGTTCGGCGAGTCGCTGCGCGAGGGCATCGATACGCCCGGCGATCTCGACGCGCTGTTCGCCAGCCTCGGCGGCGGCGAGGTTCGCTTCCTCGAAGCGTCGCGCGTACTCGTCGATACGCTGTTCCAGAACCACCACTTGCCGCTCGTCTTCCTGCAGCTGTTCCTCGTACGCCTGCAGTGCTTCTTCGAGTTGGCGCCGCTCCGCCTCGCGCTCGTCGATGAGCGGTCGTTGCGCGGTGATCTGCGCGCGCAGGGCGGCCAGTTCGCCGCTATCGGCGTCGGCCAGGACCTGCAGGGATTGGCGCCGCTCCTTGAGTTCGCGTTCGCGTTGGTCCAGTTCTGCGCGCCGCCGTTTCGCCAGGCCGATATCCAGCGCGCGGATCTCGTTGAAGAGGCGCTGATAACGGCGGGCCTTGCCGACCTGCCGTTGCAACGAGCGCACCTCGCGATCGATCTCGGCGATGATGTCGTCCAGGCGCAGTAGATCCTGGGTCGTGCGTTCCAGCTTGCGTTGGGTCTCCTTGCGCCGCGCCTTGTATTTGGTGATCCCCGAGCCTTCCTCCAGCAGGCGGCGCAGCTCCTGGTTGTTGTCGTTGAGAATCTGCTTGATCATCGACTCCTCGATGATCGAGTAGCTCGTGTTGTTGACGCCGCTGTCCCATAGCAGGTCGCGCAGGTCTTTGAGCCGGCACAGCGTGCCGTTCAGGAAATAATCGCTCGTGCCGTCGCGGGTGACCCGCCGTTTGATCGCGACTTCTTCATAGTCGATCGGCAGCCGGCCCGCGTCGTTCGAGAACGTCAGGGTGACCTCCGCCAGGCCGACAGGCCGGCGCTTGGTCGTGCCCTTGAAGATGACGTCGTCCATCTTGTCGCCGCGCAGATTCTTGGCCGACTGCTCGCCGAGCACCCAGCGAACGGCATCGACGATGTTGCTCTTGCCGCAGCCGTTCGGGCCCAGGATGGCGGTGATGCCGGCGTCGAAATCCAACACCGTGCGGTCGACGAAAGACTTGAAGCCCTGCAGCTCGATGCGCTTGAGTTTCACGTTTGCGATTCCTTACGCGAGCGGCCCCGGCCTGCGCCGAGCGACCGTCCGCTGCTGCGGGTTAGAAACGTTGGGCCATCGCCCAGTTGTGTTTCAGCTCGGCCAGGATGTGCGCCTTGGCGGCGTCGGCCTCACGGCGGCTGGCGAAACTGCCAGCGTAGATCCGGAAGACCCGGCCTTTCCCCGGCAATTCAACCGCGCGATATTCAGCCTGGATGCGGCGCCGCCCCAGCCGCTGGACCTCGCCGGCGGCGCTCTGTTCGTCGAAAAGAGTATAGAGCCAGAGCGTCCAGCCGTCCGCGCCGGCCGTTTTACGGAACGCCGACCAATCCACGGCCTGCTCGCTTGCCGCCGCCTCGACGTCGGCCGCTGCGACCGCAGCGGATCCGGCGCCCGCCGGCTGCGCGCCGTTGCCGGCGGGTACCGGCTCGTTCTGCGCCGGCGTCGTGCGAACCGCCGCCGAAGCCGGCGGTTCGCTTGTCGGTGCCGCTGCTGCTGAGGCCGATTCCGCCGCGTTCGCTGTCTGATCCGCCACGGCGTCAGGTTCGTCCGCCAGCCCCGCGGGAGCTTCCGGCAGCGGTGTGGCCAAGCCGCGATCGGCGGCCGCGACCGCCGGATCCTGTCCTGCCGCCCGCCGGTCGGTCGTCCTTTGTTCGCGCAGGAACAAACCGAGCAGCGCCAGACAGACCACCGCCGCAGCCGCGACGAAGACGAAGACCCCGGAAGTCTGGCGGCGGGGCCGGGGCGGAATCGACGGCGCGGCCTCGGTCTCCTGCGTTCCGGCTGCCGCGGCGTCCTCGCTCTGACTCTCCGCGGGCACCGACTGCGCCGTCGTCGCTGCCGCAGCCGGTTCCTCGACGACGGTCTCTGGCGAAGGGGGCTCCGCCGTCGTCGTGTCGTCCGCCGCCGCCGCGACGGCCGGCGGCGTGTCCTCCCGCAGCGTCGCCTGGATCGCCGTGTATTCCTCTACGCCGTAGCCCAACAGAGCGTCCGGACGTGCGCCCATGCGGTCCAGTTCGGCCAAGATCTTCTCCGTGTCGCCGACACTGCGGCCCAGCATGTCCCAGCAGAGCAAGCGAATCTGCGCGGTCTCGAGCCAGGGCACCGAGCGCAGCTTGGCCGGCAGCACGAGGATCAAATCGTCGGCCTGCCGTCGCAGGCGGTTCAGAAATTCGGCGACCTCGTCCGGGGTGACTCCCGTCGGCGTAAAAGACCCGACGCCCAGAATCGACCCGCGACGGTTGTCCGATGGCAGAGGTTCGCTGGCCGCGTGCAGCGAAGCGCCGAATCGGATGATGTCGATCCAGCCTTCGCGCTCGATCCGGCCCAACCAGCGTGTGATCAAGGGATCCTGCTCGTCGGCGTCGACCAGGATCACGGCCTGCCCCCGCGAGGCCAGCAACCAAGCCGCGGCCAGCCCCGCGGCGGCCGCGCCCGGGCCGCCCGCCGGCGCTTCCAAAAAGGCCCACACGCGCGGCGCCGCCCGGCCGCCCATGGCTTGATCGAGCTGGCGTTCGATCAGCGAATTGCCGGCATAGCGTTGGACTTCGTCCCACAGGCCTTGCCCGCCATGAAGATCCAACTCGGCCAGGTTCAGGCCCGTGCTCAGGATCTCCAGACCACCGGGTCGCAATGGCAGTTTTTCGTGCTCTCGCATGGCCACCTACCTCACCTGTTCTCCGTGCAAACATCGCCAGGCCTGGCGCAGCGCAGCCGCGACCTGCGGGTATTCCTCCGGCGCGACCGTTCTGAGGTCGACGCCCAATCCATCCTCGGTGATGCGACCGACCAGGGCCGGGTCCTGCGTGCGCAGGTTGCGGTGCACCGCCTCGAGTTGCGCACGCGGTCCGGTCCACAAAAGGACCCGTGTCGGAACTTCCGCCTCCGAGAAGCTTCCCCCGCCCACGCTCGCCGTCGCCGGGACGACCGTGAATTTCCACCCGGACGGTGCATCCGGCAAGAGTTGCTTCGCCAGGTCGGCGGCTGCCCGCTCGAGTTCGGCCACCGGTCTCACCAGGTTCAAGAGCGTCGGCAACCGCGGCAGATCGACCGCCTCGAGGTACAAGGTCAGCACGGCGTCGAGAGCCGCCAGCGTGGTCTTGTCGACCCGCAACACACGCCGCATGGGATGAGCGCGCAGCTTGTCGATCTCGATGCTGGCCCCCATGATCAGTCCCGCCTGGCATCCGCCCAACAACTTGTCGCCGCTGCAGGTCACCAGGTCGGCGCCCGCGGCGACGTCGTCGGCCAGCAGCGGTTCTTCCGGCAATCCCAGCTCTGCGCAGGGGAACAGGGCGCCGCTGCCGGCATCATAGATGAGCCGGCAACCGTGGCGCCGGCAGAGCACAGCCAGATCGGGCAGGTTCACCGCCTCGGTGAAGCCGGCGACCGTGAAGTTGCTGCGGTGGACTTTCAAGACCGTAGCGCCGGGGCACAAAGCCGCCTCGTAATCCGCCAGACCGGTCCGGTTGGTCGTGCCGATCTCGATCAATTGGCATTGCGTCTCCGCGAGGATCTCGTGCATGCGAAAACTGCCGCCGATCGCCACGATCTCGCCGCGCGACAGCACCAGCGGACCGCCGGCCGTCAGTTGGCGCACCGCCAACCACACGGCGGCGGCGTTGTTGTTGACGATCAGGGCGTCCTCGCTGCCGGCCAGCAGGGCCAGCTTGGCTTCGACCTTGCGTCCGCGATGGCCGCGCCGGCCGGACTCGAGTACGAACTCCAGATCGCTGTTGGCGGCCGCCGCAGCGCCGGCCCACTGCACCGCCAGCGGCGGCCAACAGGAGCGGCCCAGGTTCGTGTGCACGACCACGCCAGTCGCGTTGATCACACGGCGGCCCGCTGGCGCCAGCACGCGCTCGACCCGCGCGCAAATCCTCTGCCGCGCCAGCGCGGCCAGTTGCTCGCGATCGGCGGGCAGGGCGCTGGTTCCGGACGCGAGTTCGCCGCGCAAGTCCGCGATCACCTGCTGGACCACGCGCGTAACCCAGATGCGCCGCCGGCCGCCGGCAACCGCTGCGATGTCCGGGTGGTCCAACAGAGCGCCGACCGGTGGCAATTCCCGCAGTTGAGGATGCGACATCCAGTGTTTCCTCGTGGGCGTTTCGGCGTCCAACGCCGCGGCGGCACGATCAACCCCGCAGGGGACCGCTGTTCGTGGCGGCCAAAGGTATCAAACCCCGGCGGCCGTGTCCAGACGGCGCGGCGCCGGAACTGGACACCGCCGGGCGGCTTGCCTAATGTGCCTCTGATTCAATCGTATTAGAAAGTACGCGAAGTGCGGACCACCCGACCACGCGCGCGCCGGCGAACCGCCGGCCGTTTGATCCTACCGCTGCTGGCAGCGTCGTTGCCGGTCTGGCTGGCCTTGCCGCTTGGCGGCTGCGGCCCGCGGCCGCCTCAGGTCGAACAATCGTCCGCCGTTGCGGGATACCTGGCCGGCGTTCCCAGCCTCGCCGGCGTCGATCCATCGCCCCTGCGCGGACGCCGCATCCTGCTCGACCCCGGGCACGGCGGCGTCTTCCGCGGCGCCGTCGGCCCCGGCGGGTTGAGCGAGGCCGAGATCAACCTGGGCGTGGCGCTGTACCTTCA
>JAQULN010000087.1 GCA_028718575.1 Candidatus Krumholzibacteriia bacterium
TATGCGCGTTACTCCGGCACGAGCATGTCCGCGCCCAATGTCACCGGCTCTTTAAACCTGCTCGTCGAGCATTATCGGGCCCTGCACGGCGGCCAACGGCCCCTGGCCAGCACCCTCAAGGCCATCGTGCTGCACACCGCCAGCGAGGCCGGGCCCACGCCGGGACCGGACTTCATGCACGGCTGGGGGCTGTTGAATACCGCCGCCGCGGCTTTGATGATCAGCGATGACGCGGCGGGCGGCCGCCGTCTGCGCGTGGCGACCCTCGCCGACGGCACGGCCGACCTCTACCGCTTCTATCACGACGGCGACGGCGAATTGAAGGTCACCCTCGCTTGGACCGATCCCGCCGGGTCGCCCCCCGCGTGGTCGTTGAACCCGACGACCCCGATGCTGGTCAATGATCTGGATCTGAAACTGGTGCGCGAAAGCGATCGCGCGGTGTTCTGGCCCTGGCTGCTCGACCCCGCCGCTCCGGCGGCGCCGGCCGTCACCGGACCCAACCATCGCGACAACGTCGAGATGATCCTGGCGACCGGCGCCGGCGCCGGCACCTACCTGGTGGAGGTCTCGCATTCCGGCAGCTTGCAGGGCAGCCAGACCTACTCGCTCGTGGTCAGCGGCCTGCGTCCGCTCAGCGTCACGGCGGCGCCGGCCGTGATCGCCGCGTCGCGCTTGCTGCACGCCGCGCCCAATCCTTTCAATCCGCGCACCGAGATCGCGTTCGAACTCGCGTACGAACAGGCCGTGCAGGTCGCGATCTTCGATCCGCGGGGCCGCCGCGTCAGCATCCTGGCCGAACGGCGGCTGCCGGCCGGCCGCCATCGGCTTACCTGGGATGGACGCGACGCCGCGGGACGCGATCTCGCCGCCGGCGTCTACCTCGTGCGACTGCAAGCCGGCGTCACCATGGACCGCATGCGCGTCCTGCTGGTCCGCTAGCTCGTCCGGCGGGCCGGGTTTGACGCTGCCCGGCCCAGACTCTATCATGGCCGCTGGCGATCCAGGCGGCGCCCCGCGAATGGGACGCCGCCGCCGTCTGCCCCGGTCGCGGCGCCGCTTGCAGCCGCGCTTGCGGCTACGAACCTCGCTTGCCAAGGAGGAACCATGAAGATCGCGGTCTGCGTCAAGCAGGTGCCGGACTCTGAAGTCCGACTCAACCTGCCGGGCCCCGTGCCCGAGCTGGATCGCTCAGCGTTCACCATGGTCATCAATCCGTATGATCAGTTCGCGGTGGAAGAAGCCGTCCGCATCAAGGAACGGCTCGGACACGGCGACATCACCGCCGTGACCGTGGGCCCCGCCGCGAAGGTGCGCGAAATGCTCAAGAAGGACTGCCTGGCCGTCGGCTGCGATCGCGCCGTGATCGTCGACGACGCCGCCCTCGCCGGCGCCGATCCTCTGGCCGTGGCCGAGGTCCTGGCCGCCGTCCTGCGGCGGGACCGATACGACCTCGTGCTCTGCGGCATCAAGGCGATCGATGACGACAGCAGCCAGGTCGGCGTCATGCTCGCCGAGCTGCTGGACTGGCCCCACGTGGGCTACATCGGCAGTCTGGACATCACCGGCGACGGACTCACTGCCCGCCGCGAGATCGAAGGCGGCGTCGAGGTGGTCGCCAGCCCGCTGCCGTGCGTCTTGACCTGCGGCAAGGGGCTGAACGAACCCCGCCTGCCGAGCCTGCCCAACATCATGAAGGCGGGCATGAAACCGGTCGAGGTGATCGACTGCGCCGGGCTCGGCCTGACGCCGCCCGCGCCGCTGACCGCGGTCAAGGAATACACGCCGCCGCCGCCGCGAGGCGCCTGCGTCATGATCACCGCCGACGACGATGCCGCCGCCGCGCGCGAGCTGGCGCGCCGGCTGCATGAAGAGGCCAAGATCATCTAGCCGCCCGAAAGGAGTCGTGAACATGCCGAACATCGCCGTATTCATCGAGCAGCGGGCGGGCCAGATCAAGCAGGTCGCCTGGCAGATGCTGTCGGAGGCGCGCCATCTCGTCGACGCCCATGGCGGCGAGGTCTGGGGCGTCCATTGGCATGCCGCCGATTGCGACGTCAGCACGACGGCGGGTCGCTACGGAGCCCACAAGGTCGTGACAGCGACCGCGCCGGAGTTCGAGCGCTATGACAGCGAGTTGTGGACGCAGGCGCTCGCGCAGTTCGTCCAGCAACACAAACCGGATCTGCTCTTGATCGGGTCGACGGCCATGGGCAAGGACCTCGCCCCGCGCCTGGCCGCCCGCCTGCGCACCGCTTGCATCAGCGACGCGGTGGGCTTGAGTTGGGAAGACGGACTCGTCGTCAAGCGTCCAGTGTACGCCGGCAAGTGCTTCGCGCACGTGACCGCCCGCAGCGTCTGCCCTGTGGTCGGCATCCGCCCCAATGCGTTCGCGCTGCGTGAGACCGGCGACACCGCGGCCGCGGTCGTCTTCAAGCCGGTGCTCGATGCCAGTCGCGCCAGGGCCAGCGTCACGGCCGTCGAGACCGCCGCCGCGGGCAAGGCGGCGTTGACCGAGGCCGAGATCGTGGTCTCCGGCGGGCGCGGCATCAAGGGTCCCGAGAACTACCGGTTGATCGAGGACCTGGCCGGCGCCCTGGGCGCCGCGGCCGGCGCCAGCCGCGCCATCGTCGATGCTGGCTGGGTCGACTACAGCCATCAGGTCGGCCAGACAGGTAAGACGGTCGCCCCGAATCTCTACGTGGCGTGCGGCATCTCCGGAGCGATCCAGCACCTGGCGGGCATGAGCTCGAGCAAGTGCATCGTGGCGATCAACAAGGATCCGGCGGCGCCGATCTTCAAGGTGGCGGACTACGGGATCGCCGGCGACCTCTTCGCGGTCCTGCCGGCGCTGACCGAGGCTGTGCGTGAGTTCAAGCGCTGACCGCCGCGGTCAGTTCTGCCGCTGCAGGATCGACCAGACCGCGGACATGTCCACGCCGGCTTGCTCCGCCTTGACGGCGTGGCTATACGCGCCCAGGTAATCCTGCCGGTGCGCGCTCGCCAGGCCGAGCCAGCCGTGCGCCTCGGCGTGATCGGGATCGATCGCGAGGGCCGCGCGGGCGGCTTTCGCCGCCTCGTCATACAGGCCGAGCTGGCAGAGTAGACCGGCGCGGCGAGCGTGCGCCGTCGCCGAGCGCGGGTCGAGCACCAGCGTCCGATCGAAAGCCGCCAGCGCTTCCTGGAGGCGCTGCTGTCGGGTCAGTACGTCGCCCAGCAGCAGGCAGATCGGCGGCGATTCCTGCCGCGCGAGATCGGCGCGGCACTCCTGTTCGGCGGTTTTGAGTTGACCGGATTCCGCCAGGCACTGGATCAAGCGATACCGCGCGGCCGGAGCCTCGGGATCGGCGTTCAGCGCCGCTCGGTAGCTGTCCTGCGCCGCCTGGAGCCAGCCCTGTTCGCGAAAGATGTCGCCCAGCAGCAGATGCGCCGGCGAGAAACGAATATCCAGATCCACCGCGTTCTCGGCGGCTTCGGCGGCCTGGGCCAGCTGTCCCTGTTGGCGATAGACATCAGCCAGCATGAACCACAATTCAGGTGTCGGATCGCACCGCGTGAGCCCGTCCTTCAGAACGGTTGCGGCTTCGACCAATTCGCCCGCCTGCAAGGCCGTGGCGGCCATGCGTAGGTATCCGGAAGCTGCCTCGGCGGTGCCGCCCCGGGTGCGGCCGGTCTGGGCCGCGCCGACCGCGGCTACGAACACGAGGCCAAGCATCAGACACCAACCCATGCGGCGTTGCGCTCGCGACATACGGAATCTCCCCATGCTAGTCCCAGGCGGGCAATCTGCAGGCCCGGAATCGGTTCGGGGAGCAACGATCAAGAACTATACCTGAAATTGACATTTCAAATACGCGGCCGCACCGACGCGGGACCGCAGCGCAAGAACGCAGCATCTCGTCCACGCCGCAACGCGACTGATTCAACCGCGATCTGGCAGCAGCCTCTCGACCCGGGCCACGGCGTGGTCGGCGGCGTCGATCAGATCTTTGAGGATCTCTCGCAACGGCTGGATCTTGTTGACCAGCCCCACCGACTGGCCTGCCATCAAGGACCCGCGTTCGACATCGCCCGCGACCGCGCCCTCGCGCAGGCTGCCGACCCAGTAGTGTTCGACCGCATACTGCGCTTCCTGGCGATTGATCTCTCCGGCTTCGAGCTGGCGCAGCAGCCTCAGTTGCAAATGCCCGAACTCCTCCATGGCGGCGTTCTGGAGCGCCCGCACGGCGACGACCGGCAGCTTGCTGCTGTACTGGGGCGTGGCGACGGCTTCGCGCGCGCGGGCCTTGATGAAGACGTCCTTGAAGCGCGGATGAGCCTTGCATTCCTCGGCCACCACGAAGCGGGTGCCGAGCTGGGCGCCGGCCGCGCCCATCAGACCGAGGTGGCCGATCATCCCGCCGTGCGCGATGCCGCCCGCCACGAAGATCGGCACCTCGTCCGCAAATTCGAACAGCACGTCCTGCAGCAGGACCGCCGTCGAGACGTGACCGATGTGCCCGCCGGCCTCGCTGCCTTCGAGGATCAGGGCGTCAGCGCCGTAGTCGACCATGCGGCGCGCAATGCTGGGATTGGATGCGAAGCAGAGAACCTTGGCGCCGCTGCGCTTCGCCTGTTCGACCTCGCTGCGCCGCGGGATCGAGCCCGCGAACACGATGTGGCTGAGCCAGGCCGAGCAGAGGATATCCAGGTGCGCCCGGTAGTTCGGCGCGATCGTGATCAGATTGGCGGCGAACGGCTGCGCCGTCAGCTCCTTGGTCTTGCGCACCTCGGCCGCGAAGAGGTCGGGCGGCATGTTGCCCGCCGCGAGGCTGCCGAACGCTCCCAGATTGCTCATCAACGCCACCAGATTGGCCTCGCTGATCCAGGTCATCGCGCCGCACATGATCGGGATCTCGGTGCCGAGGAAGGCTCGCCCGCGGGCAAAGATCCGGGCCAGGCGCGGCGTTAGCGTCAGGGGTTCCGGGTTGGTCACGGCCACCTCGCTCGCGGGTTGGAGTAGCCTTCAGGAATAGGCCGATCAGGTCTCGGCCGCAAGCGACGATCCTCCCGGTACGAACTCGTCGATCACGGGGAAGTCCTGCAAGCGCCGTTGCAGCGCCACTTGCAGAAACCGATCGACCCACCAGAAGACGTCCTGGGCGCGGACGTTGCGGCGCAGGCCGCGCATGCGCCGCCGTCGCTCGTCCTCGGGCATGTCGAGCGCTTGATGGATCGCCTCGGCCATGCCGGTGATGTCGTGCGGGTTGAACATGATCGCGTACCGATGCAATTGCGCCGCAGCGCCGGCGAACTCGCTCAACAGGAGCACTCCCCGCTCTTCGATGTCGCACGCGCAATACTCTTTGGCCACCAGGTTCATGCCGTCCTTCCACGGCGAGGCGATCAGGATCTCGGCCGTGCGGTAATACGCCAGCAGTTCGTCGCGGGCCAGCGCGCGGTAGTGATAGTGCACCGGCACCCAACCCGGCCGCGAGAACTCGCCGTTGATCTCGCCGACCAGTCGTTCGATCTCCTGTTTGAGCTGCTCATAGTGCGGAATCTCCCAACGGCTCGGCACCACGACCTGCACCAGGGTCACGTTCTCGTTGTGCTGCGGCCATCGCTGCAGCAGGTAGCGGAACGCTTCGAGTTTCTCGGGAACGCCTTTGGTGTAGTCGAGGCGGTCGACACCCAGGACGATCTGGCGCTCAGGGTAGTTCTCATGGAGGTACCAGGCTCGCTCCGCGACGGGCGGTGCGGCCGCGTCTCGCGCGAAACCGGCCTGATCGATGCCGATCGGAAACACGCCGATCAGGACGCGCCGCTTGTCCTGCCGGTGCTGGATGATGCTGTATCCTCCTCGCGTGCGGACGGACGCGACGTCCGGCAACAGCACGCTGACGCAGCGCGCGAAATTGCGGCGATCCCGTTGCGTCTGGAAACCGACCAGGTCGAAAGCGAGCAAGTCCGCCAGCAGCTGCCGGCGCCAGGGCAGCTTGGTGAAGATGTCCAGCGGCGGAAAAGGAATGTGCAGGAAGAACGCCAGCCGCTGCTCGACCTTCGCCTCGCGCAGGTGCCGGGCGACTTGCATGAGGTGATAGTCATGGATCCAGACGAAATCGTCGGTTTGCAGATGCTCGCCGACGGCGCCGGCAAATCGCGCATTGACCCTGCCGTAGATGTCCCAGGCTTCCGGCCGGAAACGGCAACGGGAGGTCATGTCGTGGAACAGCGGCCAGATGACCTCGTTGGCGAAGACGCGATAGTAGAAATGCTTTTCGGTCGCGTCGAGAAACACCGGCACCAGATCATAGCCGGTATCGGCAACCGCCCTGCCGATCGCTTGCCGCAGTTGCACCGACGGCGCCTCTGTGGTGCCGGGCCAGCCGATCCAGACGCCGCCTCGGTCGCGCAGCACCGGCGCCAAGGCCGTCACCAGGCCGCCGGCGCCGGGTTTCGCGAACCAGTTCCCTTCGCGCTCTTCCATCATCAGCGGCAGGCGGTTCGATACGATCAGCAGTCGACCTTTGCCGGTCATGATGAGCCCTACTCCCGTGTTTTCAGCCAGCGTTCAAGAAAGCGTCGCAGGTCCTGCGGCGGGCGCAGCCAAGCCAGCGCTGCGGTTGTACGCCAGCGCGGCGCAATCAGCACGGGCAGACCCTGTCGGCCGGCGGCCAGCACGTTGAAGGCGTCCTCGTCGGTGCGATCGTCGCCCAGGTAGGCCGCGACCGTACCTGGCGGTTCTTCGTCGAGCAGCCGGCGCATCACGCGCCCCTTGTGCCAGAGGTTGCACCGCAGCTCCAGGCCGTCGGCGAAGGTCAACAGTTCGAGCGGCGCACCGTCCACCAACGGCGCCAGGAGCGCGCGCGCCGCCGCCGCCGCTCGAGCCGGTTCCTCGTGCCCGCGCCAATGCAGAGCGACGCCGGCGTACTTGCGCTCGCAGCGTTCCTGCCAGCCGGCCGCCGCGGCGGCCGCTGCCGCCGCCGCCAAACGCTGCTCGACCAACGCCGGCAGCACCTCGCGCCTGACGTGGCCATCGCCGTTCGACCGCTCCCAGCCGTGACCGCCCCAGACCTCCGGCACCGGCTCGACGCCAAGCAAACGCGCGGCATCGGCGGCCGGGCGGCCGCTGATCACGACGACGCGGGTGCGTGCCCGATCGGCGATGTCCGCGATCAGTGCGGCGAGACCGGGATAGGGCACCGCCTCGTCGCGTTCCACGCGAAACGGCGCCAGCGTGCCGTCGTAGTCGAGCGCGAGCAGCGCCCGCGGCGCTGCGGCCAGCGCAGGCCAGAAACCCTCGTCGACACCGGCCGGCCTCATCAGCGCGTCCGTCATCAAGCCACCTCGATGCGGTCGTCCTGGCCCTTGCGCAGGCCGTGGAACAGTGCCAGATACTCCAGGAGGTGGCGCGTCAGCAGGAAGTTTTCCTGCACGAAGAGGCGCGCCGTCCGTCCCATACGCTCGCGAATCTCCCGGTGCGACAGCAGATACCGCATGCGCAAAGCGGCTCCCTCGGGAGTGTCCACGAGGAAACCCGTCTGGTGGTCGTGCACCTGCAGGCGGATGCCGCCGACATTGCCTCCGATCACCGGCTTGCCTTTCCAGAGCCCCTCGGTCACGGTCAAGCCGAAACCTTCGCGAGTGGATTTCTGCAGGATCAGATCGCTGGCCCGCTGCAGCGCGTTGATCGTCCTGTGCGCGTCGGCCGGCAACAGCAGGATCCGCACGTCCGGATCACGTTCAGCCGCCGCCAGCACTTCCTCCAATACAACAGCGCCCTCGGGATCGTCGGTCGCCTCACCGCCGGCGAGCACGAGCTGCAGACCTGGCACGTACGACTTGACCAGACGGTAAGCCTGGATCACGCCCAACGGATCCTTGAAGCGGTCGAAGCGGCTGACCTGCGTGACCAGGAAGCGGTCCGGGTCGAGGTTGAACCGGCGGCGCACGTCGGTGATTTCCGAGGCTTCGAGTTCGATGTTCTTCTCGGCGAGCGGATCGATGCTCGGAGGAATCAGGTAGCACGGATGCGGCAGGCGCCGCGCGAAGTCCGCGAGCGAGAAGATGCTGGCGTCGTAGCCGACCACGTGCGGCAGGAGGTATTTCCACACCGGCCGGTGCGGACGGCTCAGATCGATGTGGCAGCGCCAGATCCACAGCCCCCGGCGCTCCGGCACGAATCCCAGCAGCGGCGCCGGCTGCGGATCGTGAATCACGACGATCTCCGCGTCGGCCAGCACGGAACGCAACCTCTCCGCGTTGTTCGCATTCGTCCGCTCGTAAGAACGCAGTTGACCGGCGGTGGGCATGACCGCGAATCCCTGGAGCGCGTTGTGGAAGGTCTTGGTGCAGGCGAAGAACGTCTCGTCGCCCGTGATCACCTCCCAAGTGGCCGCCAGCCCCAGTTCCTGCATGAACGGCACCATCTTGTTCAGAATCTCCGCCACGCCGCCGCCCACCCGGGTCGAATTCACGTGCACGACGCGCAGGCCGGCCAAACCCTTGGCGAGGCTCAACAGGTGCTCGATGACATCGTCGCCGACCACGCCCGCGTAGCGTTGGAGCAAACCGTTCACCGGGACACCTCCTGCAAACCCGCCTCGATCGCGTCGATGACCTGCCGCTTGAGCTGCACCAGGGATCCCTGGAACGGATCGACCGCCGCCAGGCGCGCCGCGATCGGCGCGGAGGCGCCGCCGTCGTGGTCCTCGACCCAGGCGCGCAGATCGTCCCGGCCGTCCTCGCGGCGGCGGCGGGCATCCACGAAGTGATAGAAGATGGAGCCGCGGCTGAAATGCGACAGGGCCGCGGGCAGCTCAGCGGGCGCGTGGATGAAGCGGCCTGTGGGGATCACGACCAGACGCGCCGACAAGAAGTAGAAGGCGCGATCGCGGTTGACCCAGAGCGGACCTTCCAGCGTGTCGAGACGATCGTCGCAGAGTTCCACCAGCTCGGATCGCAAGTCCTCGAGCGTGGGCTGGGCGGCCGCGTCGATCATCGCGAGGCGCTCGGCCAGCACCTGGTCGCGCAACTGGCGGCCGACCCAGACGGCGAAGTCGTTCATGTACTCGGGATCGTCGAGCGCCGGCCGCAACAGGCCGCCCCAGAAGTGGTAGTAGATGCTGGCGACGTCGACCTCGAGCAAGGCGTCGCGCAGTTCGCGGAGGCTCTGGGCGGAATAACCGGTGGTACGGGCCAGGGCGGCGCAGTCCATCACACAGAATGATTCCGGCAGCTTCCCCGGCGTCGGATTGGCTCTCG
>JAQULN010000088.1 GCA_028718575.1 Candidatus Krumholzibacteriia bacterium
CAGCGTGCCCGTGACCGTGATCGAGGCGGGCCCCTGCGTGGTGACGCAGGTCAAGACGTCGGCCACTGACGGGTACGATGCCGTCCAGCTGGGCTACGGCGCGAAGAAGCCCAAAAACACCCCCCTGCCGATGCAGGGACATTTCCGCAAGGCCGGCACCGCGCCGCTGCGGACCGTCTGCGAATACCGCCTGCAGAGCGAGGCGACCTTCAAGCTGGGCGAGACCGTCGGCCTGGCGGTGCTCGAGGGCGCCGACAAAGTCGACGTGACCGGCACCACGAAGGGCCGCGGCTTCGCCGGGCGCATCAAGCGCCACGGCCATCACCGCGGTCCCGCCGCGCACGGCACCAAGAACGTGCGCGAGACCGGCGGCACCGGCATGCACGAAAGTCCGGGCCGCGTGCTGCCCGGCACGCCCATGGCGGGCCAGTACGGCAACAAGCAGGAGACCAAGAAGAATCTCAAGGTCGTGGCGATCGACAAGGAGCGGAATCTGCTGCTCGTGTGCGGCTCCGTGCCTGGTCACAAGAACGGCATCGTGTTCATCCGGCCGAGCCGGTAACACCGGTCCGGCTGGACCGTGAAGAGACGAGGTCAAGAACGATGGCTACCGCGAAGCTCTACAGCAGCACGGGTGAGCCCAGAGGCACGGTGGATCTGCCCGCCGTTCTGTTCGCGCAGCCCGTGCATCGGCAGTCGCTCTATGAGGCCGTGCGGTGCTTCCTGGCCAATCAGCGCCAGGGCACCCATGACACCAAGACCCGAGCCGAGGTCGTGGGCAGCAAGTCCAAGATGTTCAAGCAGAAGGGGACTGGGCGCGCCCGCATGGGGCAGGTCACCAGCCCGAGCCGTGTTGGCGGCGGCCGCGCGCACGGACCGCATCCCCGCGACTACGGCTACAAGCTGCCGCGCAAGGTGAAGCGCCTGGCGCTCACGTCGGCGCTGAGCGACCGCGCCGCCGCCGAGCGGGTCAGCGTCGTCGAGGACATCGCGCTGGACGCGCCCAAGACCCGCGCCATGGCCGCGTTGCTGCACGCCATGTACCTGGCCGGGCGACACATTCTGTTCGTGTTGCCGCCCGGCGGCGATACCGAGTTCAAGAGCTTGCGCAACCTGGACGGCGTGCGGGTTCTGCGCAGCAACGAGTTGAACGCCTACAGCATCTTGTGGGCCGACCAGCTCGTCTTCACCCAGACCTCGCTGCAGGGTACGGAGGAGGTCTACGCATGAAAGACCTGAGCCAGGTCGTGCGCAAGGCGCTGGTGACCGAACGGTTCGCCAAGCTGCGCGAGCGCGACAACAAATTCATCTTCGAGGTGCACCCGGACGCCAACAAGCACGAGGTCCGCCAGGCCATCGAGCTGTATTTCGGCGTCAAGGTCCTCGACGTGCGGACCATGAATGTGGTCGGCAAGGTCAAGCGTCTCGGCCGCTACCAGGGCAAACGCGCTGACTGGAAGAAGGCCATCGTGACGCTAGCCGCGGGCGAAAACATCGATCTGTTCGATCAGGTCTAGCCCGAGAGAACGCGACGTGATCTGGTCGGCCGCGCGCCGACTGCGACGAAGAGGCTGGCAGGCAACGGCGCCCGCCGACCCACAGGAGACAGGACGAGATGGCCATCAGGAAACTCAAGCCGGTAACCCCGACGCAGCGATTCCGGACAGTCGCCGACTTCAGCGAGATCACCAAGACCGAGCCGGAGAAGTCGCTGCTCGAGCCGCTGAACAAGTCGGGCGGTCGTAACAACATGGGCCGGATCACGAGCCGCCGCCGCGGCGGCGGCCACAAGCGCCGTTACCGCAAGATCGATTTCAAGCGGTACAACAAAGTCGGCGTGCCGGCCAAGGTGGCGGCCGTCGAATACGACCCCAATCGCAGCGCGCGCATCGCTCTCCTGCACTACAGCGACGGCGAGAAGCGCTACATCCTGTGGCCGAAGGGGCTGCAGGTCGGCGACACGGTGCTGTGCGGTCCCGACGCCGCCTTCAACACCGGCAACGCGCTGCCGCTGGTCCGGATCCCACTGGGCACGCTGGTGCACAACGTGGAGTTGACCATCGGCCGCGGCGGCCAGGTGGTGCGGTCGGCCGGATCCTACGCCCAGGTAATGGCCAAAGAAGGCGAGCGGGTGACTTTGCGCCTGCCCAGCGGCGAAGTGCGCATGGTGCATTGCAACTGCTACGCCACGATCGGCGAGGTCGGCAACGCCGAGCACGAGAATGTCGTCAGCGGCAAGGCGGGCCGGACGCGCTGGCTGGGCCGGCGGCCCAAGGTGCGCGGCGTGGCGATGAACCCCGTCGACCACCCCCACGGCGGCGGCGAGGGTCGTACCAGCGGCGGCCGGCACCCGTGCACGCCCTGGGGCAAGCCGACCAAGGGCGCCAAAACGCGTAAGAAGCAGCCGTCTGACAAGATGATCGTGCGGCGGCGCAAGAAGCGGTAGAACAGGCAAGGTTCGCAATGGCCGGCGGCGGTCGCAACCGCCGCAGCGGAGGCAGAAGAGGCATGACGCGATCGATCAAAAAGGGTCCTTTCGTCGACGAGCACCTCGTCCGCAAGATCAGCACGCTCAACAGCAAGAGCGAAAAGCGGGTCATCAAGACCTGGGCGCGGCGCTCGACGATCGTTCCCGAATTCCTGAGCCACACCATCGCCGTGCATAACGGCAAGCAGTTCATACCGGTGTACGTCCAGGAGAACATGGTAGGCCACAAGCTTGGCGAGTTCGCGCCGACGCGGACCTACCGCGGCCACACGAGCAAGAACAAGAAGAAGTAGCCTGCTGGAGGAATCACGATGGAGGCAATGGCCGTCTCCCGCTATGTCCGGATCTCGGCGCGCAAGGCACGTCTCGTGGCCGATCTGATCCGCGGTCGAACGATTCAGGAGGCCTTGGACATCCTGGCCCTGACGCCGAAGAAGGCGGTGCCTTTGCTGCGCAAGACCCTTCTCTCGGCGAAGGCCAATTACCAGGTCAAGAGCGACAAGGGCGCCGACCTGGCGGACACCAGCTTGGTGATCAAGGAGATCCTCGTCGACCAGGGGCCGATGCTGAAGCGAATTCGCCCCCGTGCCCAGGGCCGGGCTTATCGGATCCACAAACCTATGAGCCATTTCAAGGTCACGGTCGGCGCGCGCGATTGAACTGCGAGCCGGAACCGCGGCGGTTCCGGCGCTACGAGCGCCGCGGTGCACCAGCCCGCGGAGCCAAGGGAAGGAAGAGCATGGGTCAGAAAACGCATCCGGTCGGTTTCCGCTTGGGGATCGTCAAGGACTGGCAGTCGACCTGGTTCAGCGAGAAGCATTTCGCTGATTGGCTGCAGGAGGATCTGAAGGTCCGCAAGTACGTTCAGGCCCGCGTCGGCAGCTCCGGGATCGCCGCGATCAGGATCAAGCGATTCCGCGAGCGTGTGCATGTGATCATCGCCACCAGCCGCCCGGGCGTGGTCATCGGCCGCCGGGGGGCTCAGGCGGAGTCCTTGCGCCAGGAGTTGGAGAAGCTGACCGGCAAGAAGGTCAAGCTGGACGTCGACGAGGTGAAGAAGCCCGAACTCAGCGCGCCGTTGGTCGCCGAGCATATCGCCGTGCAACTAGCGAGCCGCGTGTCCTTCCGGCGGGCCATGAAGAAGGCGATTTCGACGGCCATGCGCATGGGCGCCAAGGGCATCAAGGTGCGCTGCGCCGGCCGGCTCGGCGGCGCTGAAATGGCGCGGGTGGAGAGCTATGCCGAGGGCAGTGTGCCGTTGCACACGCTGCGGGCGGACATCGACTACGGCACTGCCACGGGGCGTTCGCAATACGGAGCCATCGGCGTCAAGGTCTGGATTTGCAAGGGCGAGGTCTTCCCCGCCGAGTTCAAGGACAATTTGCGCAACCAGGTGGCGCGGGATCGGGCCTAGTCGCAAAGGCCGGCCGGCGCGGACACGGGACGCCAGCGCGCGTCCTGCGAGAGCAGAGGACGAACAACCATGTTGATGCCGAAGCGTACGAAGTTTCGGAAGATGATGAAGGGCCGCCGCACCGGCCTGGCGCTGCGCGGTTCAAACGTCGCCTTCGGCGATTACGGGCTGCAGGCGGTCGAGCCGGGCTGGATCAAGAGCCGGCAGATCGAGGCCGCTCGTATCGCGATCACCCGCAAGATGAAACGCCAGGGCAAGGTCTGGATCCGGGTCTTTCCGGACAAACCCATCACGCTCAAGCCCGCTGAAACCCGCATGGGCAAGGGCAAAGGCGCGCCGGAGTACTGGGTCGCCGTGGTCAAGCCCGGTCGCATTCTCTACGAGCTCAACGGGGTCTCGGCGGAGCTGGCGAAGGAAGCCCTACGACTCGGCGCCTCGAAGCTCCCCTTCAAGACTCGCGTCGTCAGCCGGCAGGGAGATTAGGTCATGGGCAAGAAGAAAGCGCACGATCTGCGGGATCTCAACCTCGAGGATCTGGTGAGCCTCGAGCGGGAGAGGTCCGAAGAATTGATGAATCTGCGGCTGCGGTTGAGGCTGCGGCAGATCGACAATCCCCTGTCGGTGCGGAACGCTCGGCGGGAACTGGCGACCATCAAGACGGTCATCACCGAGAAGCGGAAGGCGGCGCGCTGACGCCGCGCGGGCTCCCGGACGCCGGGGGTCAAGGAGTGGAACGATGGGCAGCGAACGCAACCTCAGGGCAGTGCGAATCGGCACGGTCGTTTCGGATAAGATGGACAAGACCGTGGTCGTCAAAATCAGCCGGCGGTTCCCGCACCCGCTTTACAAGCGGATCATCACGCGGTCGACCAAGCTGGTTGCGCACGACGAGGCGAACGAGTGCCGGATAGGCGACGTGGTGCGGTTGATGAGCACCCGACCCCTCTCCAAGAGCAAGCGCTGGCGGGTCGCGGAGATCATCGAGAGGGCCGAGTAAGCCCGGAGGCAGGAGCAATGATCCAGGAATTCACGCGTCTGAACATCGCGGACAACTCCGGCGCCAAGGTGGCCATGTGCATCCGTGTGCTTGGCGGATCGGGACGCCGGTATGCCCGTGTCGGCGACGTCATCGTCGCTTCGATCAAGTCGGCGATTCCCAACGGCACCGTCAAGAAGGGACAGGTCGTCAAGTGCGTAATCGTACGCACGACCAAGGAGATCGGCCGCAAGGACGGCTCCTACATCCGCTTCAGCGAGAACGCGGCCGTGGTGCTGGACGCCGAGGGCAAAGAGCCCATCGGCACGCGCATTTTCGGTCCGGTGGCCCGCGAACTGCGCGACAAGCGGTTCATGAAGATCGTCAGCCTGGCGCCGGAGGTGCTGTGATGCGGATCAAGAAAGGCGACCAGGTTCGCGTGATGGCCGGCAACGACCGGGGCAAAGAAGGCAAGGTGCTCAAGGTCTTTCCGGAAACGAACCGGGTCATCGTAGAGAAGATCAACCTGATCAAGCGGCATCAGCGCCGCACGCAGACGAGCCCGCAGGGCGGCATCATCGAGAAGGAAGCGGCGATCCACGTTTCCAACGTGATGCTGGTATGCCCCAACACGAAGAAGCCGACGCGCATCGGCAAGGAAATCCTGTCCGACGGCAGCCGCGCTCGCGTCAGCAAGAAGAGCGGCGAGATGCTCAACGACTAGGATGACGGAGGATAGCCCGATGACTGCCAAGACGAAGCCCCGGTTGCGTGCGGCCTACGAGCAGGAGATCTGGCCGGCCCTGCGCGAGAAGTTTGCGTACACGAGTGTGATGCAGGTCCCGAAGCCGATGAAAGTGGTCCTTAACATGGGCCTCGGGAAGATCCCGCAGAATCCGAAGCTGCTCGAGTACGCCGTCGCCGAGCTGGAAGCGATCACCGGCCAGAAGGCCGTGCCGACCCGTGCGCGGAAATCCGTGTCGAACTTCAAGGTGCGCACGGGGATGACGGTCGGCGCCCGCGTGACGTTGCGGCAAGACCGCATGTGGGAATTCCTGGACCGTTTCATCAACGTCGTGCTGCCGCGCATTCGCGACTTCCGCGGCGTGCCGGTCAAACTGAGCGGCCAGGGTGATTTCACCCTCGGCTTGAAGGACCAACTCATCTTCCCCGAGATCGACTACGACAAGGTCGACGAGCCTCGGGGCATGAATGTGACCATCGTGACCACCGCCAGAACGGACGAAGAGGGCCGAGAGCTTCTGCGTCTGCTCGGCATGCCGTTCCGGCGCTCGTAAGGAGGACGTGAATTGGCGCGCAAGTCGCTGATCGCCAAGGCCAACCGGCCGCCCAAGTTCAAGGTTCGCGCTTATCACCGCTGCCGGCGCTGCGGCCGCTCAAGGGCCTATCTGCGGCGCTTCGGCGTCTGTCGCATCTGCTTCCGGGAACTGTCGCTGGAAGGCATGATCCCGGGCGTCAAGAAGTCCAGCTGGTAGCGTACGAGGAGAGCAGAAGCATGAGCATGACTGATCCCATCGCGGATATGCTGACCCGGATCCGCAACGGCGTCCAGGCGGGCCACCGCAAGGTGGACATTCCCGGTTCGAATCAGAAGCGGGCTCTCGCCGTGGTGCTCCAGGAGCAGGGGTATATCCAGAAATTCGAGGAGATCGCCGACAACCCGCAAGGCACGCTGCGGTTGTACTTGAAGTACTACGAGCGCGACGGTCAGCGGACGGGCGTGATCGAAGGGATCCGTCGCGTCAGCCGGCCCGGGATCCGCGTCTTTGCCGGCAAGGACCGGATCCCCAAGGTTTGCGGCGGCTACGGCATCTCCATCCTGAGCACGAACCAGGGCATCCTCACCGGCCACCAATGCCGCCTGCGCGGCGTGGGCGGCGAGGTGCTTTGCGAGGTCTGGTAAGCCGTCAGTCTGCGGAGGAAGAGCAATGTCTCGCATTGGCAACAACCCCATACGCATCCCCGCCGGTGTGACGATCACCGTCGACGGCGACACCTGCGTGGTCAACGGTCCCAAGGGTGAATTGCGCCAGCATGTGCCCGCTGGGCTGGTCTACGAGCAGGCCGAGGGCAAGTTGGTGATCAAACGTCCCGACGAGAGCAAGCCCATGAAGGCCCGCCACGGTCTGGTGCGCGCGCTGATCGCCAATCAGGTGTCCGGCGTGACCAAGGGCTGGCAGAAAGTGCTGCTGATCGAAGGCGTCGGTTACCGCGCGGCGGTCAAGGGCCGAGTGCTGGACCTGCAATTGCAGTACAGCCATCCGGTGAACTACGAGATTCCCGACGGCGTGACGATCGAGTGCCCCGAGCCCACGAAGATCATCGTCAAGGGTCTGGACAAACAGCAGGTCGGGCAGGTCGCGGCGGAAATCCGCGCCTACCGCAAGCCGGAACCTTACAAGGGCAAGGGGATCCGGTACGACGACGAGAAGATCCAGCGCAAGGCCGGCAAGGCTGCGGGCAAGTAGCGCCCGCCGGAGGTGAGTGATGAGTGAGTTCAGCAAGAGCCGCCGCAGCGCCTGGCTCAAGCGCAAGCAACGCGTGGGCAAACGGTTGCATGGCACCGCGGACAAACCCCGGCTGACCGTGTACCGCAGTCATCGCCGGATTTACGCGCAGCTCGTCGACGACGATCAAGGCCGCACGCTGATCTACGCGGATACGACCAAGGCGTCCGACTGCACGCTGCCCGAGGGCTTCGGCGGCAAGCGGGCGACGGCGTATCGCGTCGGCCGTTCGCTGGCGGAACTGGCCAAGGCCAACGGCGTCGCTCGCGTCGTTTTCGATCGCAACGGCTACCTCTACCACGGTCGCGTCGCCGCCCTGGCCCAGGGGGCCCGCGACGGAGGTCTGGAGTTCTAGGATTCTCGAGTGCCACAAACCGGCGGCAAGCCGGGGACGGGCGGACAGGAGCAGGAACCCGATGGCGGATATGAACAACAACTCTCGGCCCGGGCCGGGTCCCCGGGGTGGACGTGGCGGCGGGCATGGTCCCGGCGGTTCGGGCCGTGGGCCGGGTGGACCGGGCCGTGGTCCCGGGGGACCGGGCCGTGGTCCCGGGGGACCGGGCCGTGGGCCGGGCGGCGGGCGCGACGGCCGGCGCGGCCCGGGCGGCCAAGGCGGACCCGGCGGGCCGGGCGGCGCCGGCGGCTTGCGCGGCGAGCGCGACCGGCGTGATCGCGAGCAATCCGATCTGCTCGAGAACGTCATCAACATCAACCGCGTGGCCAAGGTGGTCAAGGGCGGCCGGCGCTTCAGCTTCAGCGCCATCGTGACCGTCGGCGACGGCAAGGGCCGTGTCGGCGTTGCGCTGGGCAAGGCCAACGAGATCAGCGACGCGATCCGCAAGGCGGGCGAAGCAGCCCGCACGGCCATGACCCGCGTGCCCATGCACGGCGAGACGATTCCCTACGAGGTGATCGGACGCTTCGGCGCCAGCCGCGTGCTCCTGAAGCCGGCCACCCCCGGTACCGGGATCATCGCCGCCGGCGGCGTGCGCGCGATTCTCGAGGCGGCTGGGATCCGCAACATCCTGACCAAGCAGCTCGGATCGCGCAATCCCAACAATGTGGTCAAGGCCACCATGGACGGTTTGCGCCAACTGCGTACGGCTCAAGACTTTGCCGCCAAGCGCGGTCTGACCGTGCCGGAAATGCTGGGCCTGGGCAAGGCGCACGCGGCGGCCGCGGCGTCGGGCTCGGCGGAGGAGGCCGTCGGTGATGAATAAGCTGAAGGTAACTCAGATTCGGAGCGTCATCGGCCGGCCGCATCCGCACCGGCGCGTAATCGCGGCCCTGGGATTGCGGCACCATCAGATGATCGTCGTCCACGACGACACCCCGGTCATCCGCGGCATGCTGCAGAAGGTGCGGCATTTGGTCAAGGTTGAAGAGGTGAAGTAGCATGTACAAACTGAACAACATCGGGATGCCCAAGGGCGCCAACCGGGACCGGAAGCGACGCGGCCGTGGGCCGGCCTCCGGCCAGGGCAAGACCGGCGGCCGCGGGCACAAGGGCCAGAAGGCGCGCTCCGGCGGCGGCGTCCCGCCCTGGTTCGAGGGCGGCCAGATGCCATTGAACCGGCGTCTGCCCAAGCGGGGCTTCACCAACATCTTCAAGCAGCATTTCCAGGTGGTCAATCTCGACCAGCTCGCGGACCGCTTCGCGGCCGGTCAGGCGATCGACGCGCTGGCCCTGGCCGAAGCCGGCCTGATCAAGCACACAGATCAGCCGGTCAAGCTGTTGGCCCGCGGCGGCATCGAGCTGCAGGTGCGCATCGAAGTGGACCGCGCCAGCCAAGCCGCCATCGCGGCGGTCGAGGCTGCCGGCGGCACGGTGACCCTG
>JAQULN010000089.1 GCA_028718575.1 Candidatus Krumholzibacteriia bacterium
CCGCGCGGGCCGCCACGCCGCCCGCCGCCGTACCGGTGGCACCTCCACAAACTGCCCCAGCGCAGCTGAGCTCGGACCTCGTGCTCGAATCGGCCGCCTCGCTCGTCGACCGCGCGATAAGCAGCACCGACCGACCGGCAGGCAAACCGGCGACCAGCGGGGCGCCTGCGCCGGCCGCGTCCGCGGCAGCCACGGCGGTTGCCGAACCCCCGCGGCAGTCGCGTCGGAGCAAACGCGACAAGACCGAAATGCTGGCCCGAGCCCTGGTTTCGGATATCCTGGTTTACAATCAGGAGACCCGCGACAAGGCGCTGGCAGCGGGCAATCTGCTTGAAGCGCTTGGCCCCGAGATCAAGAAATCGTGGGAACTGTACAAGGAGAAGGTCGGGGCCGAGACCGCCACGAAGACGACGTATTTCAAGGATGCCCTGAACGATATCCTGGCCGACGGCAAGCCCGTCTTCTGAGGCGCGCGCCGTTCGCCGCTCCGTAGCCGGCAGCGTCGGTTTGCTCCGCCATGGTAAAAACGATCTGTTGTGCCGTCGAGATTGTTGCTGACCGGCGCAACCTGCTGTTAATGATGCGTTTGCGAGCTGAGTACCAACCTGCCCGCCAAGTCCGCTCCGGGTGCTGCGTTAGGCGCCGGTCAGCAACAATCTCGACGGCACAACCAAAACGATCAGCCCTCCGGCCATTTCTGCCGGGAGACTTCGCCGAGAATGTCATCGATCTGTTGGCGGACCCGCTGGTTCTGGTCCGGTTCGAACAACGCTTTGCGGACGCGTCCCTGCGCGTCCTTTTTCACGTAGCGCAGGGCTTGCAGGTCGCTCATGGCCACCAGAATGTCCTTGCTCACCCGGACCTCCAGGGGTTGCCCGTCCTGGTCCGTGCAAGGGTTGTGATAGGGGTGCATACCGTTGCCCCAGCCGTGGACGACCATCGAGCAGAGCAAGGCGCGGAAGGTATTCTGGCCCTGGACGGTTTCCAGATCGAAATGACCACCGACACGCTGCATCACGCTATCGATGACCGCGCTGAGGCGCTCCGCTTGTTGGGTGTCGACCTCCAGTTGCAGCAAACGGGCGAACATGGTGCGCAGGATCTGCTCGGTGTTCGTCTTGGTGGTCATGGTTCGCTCCCGCGACGTCGTTGGGTTAGAAAAGGGACCGGGTTAAGGATCTCGGCAGCTCGGCAATGCAAATTGCTTGCCGTATTCCGGCCGCGCGGGCGAGAGAATTTTCAACCCGTTGCTCGATGGTGGTTCCTGTAATTTCCAAGAATGGCATGCCGGTTGCAATAGTGCCCGTGAGGAAATGGATTTTGGAACCGGGAGGCGCACCTTGCCGACCACCATGGCTACGGCCATCCGCACCTGCCGAATCTTGTATTACGGACCCGCCGGGTGCGGGAAACGAGAGAATCTGGCCAAGATCCAGGCTTCGTTGCCGGCCGAGCACAGGCTGGCCGTGGCGACCACGGATCCATCCCGCCAGATCGCCTTCATGCTCCGCAACGGCAATCAGGGCGACTGGCAAGTCTTCGTCCAGGCTTTGGATTCCGGCCACGAACCTCCGGTCGCAAGCGGCGCGGAAGCTCCCTTCGACGGCATCGTTTTCGTGTGCGATTCGCGAGTGGACGGGCTCGACGAGAGCCTGAGCGCCATGGAAGGTCTGAAAACCTACCTGGATTGCTGGCGGCTGGACATCATGGCGATGCCGGTCGTACTGCAATACAATCGCCGCGACAACGCCGGTGTGCTGCCGGTCGATCGGCTCGAAAGCTTGCTCAACCCTTGGGGCCTGCTATCGTTTCCGTCGGCGACCGCCACGGGCGAGGGCGTGCGGGAAACGCTCAAGGCGATCTTGAGCTTGACGATCAGCAGCATTCTGCAACGCCAGGTTCCCGCGCCGACCCCGTCCCAGCCGGCTCTCGACATCGATCCCAACCCGCCTGTTCCCGGCACGCCGCACACGCCGGCGGAGCCGTCCCGCCCGGAGGCCAAACGCCAGGCACCGGCGCCGAAACCGGCGGCCGAGGAGACCGCGCGCACACTGGTGATCCCCATGAAGGTCCCCCGCAGCATGCTCGGACCGGACGGGACCGGCCGCATCATTCTGGAGATCCAAATCTACCAAGATTGACGGTGCCGCGCCGGGCCGCTGGTGGCGGCGCGGCTTCGCGCGCGTCCGCGCACCGGCAGCGACCGACGCGCCCCAGGATCACCGGACGTTGACCGCGAGTCAGTCGACGCGTATGCTCCCCCCATGCGGAATTCGACACCGGCCCCACAACCGGAAGCACAGAGGCCCGCGGCCTCGGCGGTCTTCACCCAGGGGCGCGCGGCCGAACAGGCCGGCGATCTCGCCCGCGCCTACGCGCTCTACGTAGCCGCCGTTGCGCAGTGCCCGGCGGATCCGCAGTGGCGTTATCGCCTGGGCTGTGTCTGTCTGAAACGCGCCATGTTCGCCGAGGCGCACACCCACCTCCAGGTCGGGGTCGAGTTGAGCCCCGCCGACGCCCGCATGCTGACCAACCTCGGCGCGGCGCTGGACCGCCTCGGTCGCCGCGACGAAGCGCAGTCCGCCTACCAGCGCGCTGTCTGCCTGGAGGATGCCCCGGCGGCGGCCTATCACAACCTGGGCGCGCTCTATGCCGAATCCGGGCGGACCGTCGATGCGATAAGGGCCTTCACCGAAGCGGTGCGCAGAGCGCCCGACGCCGACGGCTACTGTAGCCTCGGTCTCGTGTTGCTGGCGACCAGCGATCTCGTCCGGGCGTTGGAGTGCTTCGAACAGGCTGCCGCCAGTGACCGCAGCCACGTCCGCGCGCACTACTACGCGGCTGTCTGCCTGATGAAGCGCGGTCGCTACCAGGAGGCCGTGCGCCGATTCGACCTGGTGCTCGGGCTAGAACCAGCGTTGGTGCGAGCCCACTTTCACCGCGGTGCTTGCCTACACAAGCTCGAACGCTTCAAGGCCGCCCTGGCCGCGTTGACGCAGGCTGAAGCTGCGTTTCCCGAGGACGGCCGCGTGCATTTCCAGCTGGCGCTGACGTGCGACGCGCTCGGATTGGCCGCCGAAGCCCGCCGGCACTACCATCTGGCCCGACTGCTGCGAGAGGAATTGCGCTCCGGCGAAGCGATCGCTTGAGCGATCGCGGGTGTAATCGCCTGAGCAATCGCCCCGGCCACCACCCGCGCCAACCGGGCCCGCCCCCGAAAGCAGGTGATTATGCTCGAGGTCTTGCTGTTGTCCGTCGTCCAGGGTCTGACGGAATTTCTGCCGGTCAGCAGCTCCGGGCATCTCGTGCTGCTGCAACACTTGTTGGGCAGCCATGAGGGCGACCTCTTCCTCGACGTCGTGCTGCATTGCGGCACACTGGGTTCGGTCCTGGTGGTATACCGGCGCGACATTCTGCGGCTCTTGCGCCTGGACCCCGCGGCGCGCGCGTACATCATCGCCCTCGCCGTTGGGACCCTGCCAGCGGTGGCGGTCGGCTTGCTGCTGAAAGACCTCATCGAGACGGCATTCGACGACCCGCTCTATGCCGGCCTGGGATTGCTGGTCACGGCCGGCCTGTTGCTGTCGACACGCTTTGCGGCTGCGGCGGACGACCCCGCCGGACCGTGGCACCCGCAGCCGGTGCCCCTGGGCAAGGCGCTTGTGATCGGGTGCGCGCAAGCTCTGGCGATCTGTCCAGGGATCAGCCGTAGCGGCAGTACGATCGCTGCCTCGCTCTGGCTGCGCCTCGGCAGGGCCGAGGCCGCGCGGTTCAGCTTCCTGCTGTCCGTACCAGCGATCGCCGGCGCCCTGGTCCTGCATCTCTTGACCGCCGATCTGGTCACGCGCACCAGCGCGTTCGGCCTCTTCGCTAGTGCCGCGGTGGCGTTCGCGGTGGGTCTGCTGGCGATCCGTCTGACCGCTCTTGCGGTCGTCCGGCGACATTTCTGGCGGTTCGTGTATTACGTGTTGCCGCTGGGGCTGGTCGTGCTGGTGATCATCGGACGTTGACCAGGATGGCTCCTGAATGATCCAAACCGACAGGCGGTCGCGCGTCCTGGCCAGCATTTGGCCGTTCGCAGCCGGTCCTTCCTGATTAATCCGGATTAAGGCTGGCGCGCGAACAGACTGCGCAAGGTTTCCTCGACGCGCTCGGCCTCGAATGGTTTGATGACGAAATCGCCGGCGCCGGCGCGGATCGCCGCCAGGACCTCTTCCTTCTGGCCCAAGGCGGAGATCATGACAACTCGGGCGGTGGAGTCCTCGGCCAGGATCTGCTGGCAGGCTGTGACGCCGTCGCAGCCCGGCATCGTGATGTCGAGCATGACCAGATCGGGGCGATGCTCGCGAAACAGCGCGACGGCGGCGGCGCCGTCGGCCGCCTCAGCGACCACGTCCCAACCGCTGTCGGTGAGGATGTCTTTGAGCATCGATCGCATGAATTGGGCGTCGTCGGCGATGATGACCGTCTGTCGCATGCTTGCCTCCGCCGGCCCGTCGAGACGGCCCGGGTTCGCCGCGGGGTAAACGACTGGCGTGCGAGCGCCGTCTGGTGTATTGAATATTCGACCTCGGACTGCGGCCCTTTAGCCGCGACTCCTGTATCCGGCCCCGGGAGGCTGATCATGTGGAATTGCAAGCTCTTCGCACTGGCGGCTGCGGTTGCGGCCGGGCTCGGCGCTGGAACGATTGCGGCGGCCGACACGGCCGTGATCTCGGAACCGGGACAGCGCAAATTGCTGGAACTGACTGTCTATAATCAAGCCTTGGCTCTGGTCCGCGAGGTCCGCGCCGTCGATCTGCCGGCCGCCGATTTCGCCCTGGAGTTCCGCGGCGTCCCGCAGCAGATCCGTCCCGCGACCCTGCTGGTTGAGGGAAAGGGCCATACCGGTCTGGTGATCCTGGAGCAGAACTACGAATTCGACCTGATGAGCCGGGAAAAGATCCTCGAGAAGTACGTCGGACGCGACGTCGCCTGGATCCAGGAAGACGGCGAGCGGATCAGCGGCCGGTTGTTGGGCATGGCGGCTGGGCCGGTCTACGAGGTTGGCGGCGAGGTCGTGTTCGAGGTGCCGGGGCGTATCGCCCTGCCGCAGCTGCCGGAGAACCTGCGCGCCCGGCCGACGCTTGTCTGGCGGGCGCAGACCGAGCGCAAGGGGCAGGCCGACCTCGACGTCAGCTACCTGACCGGCGGCCTCTCCTGGAACGCCGACTACGTGCTGCAGCTCGATCCCGCCGGGGTGAAGGCCGACCTCAAGGGCTGGGTCACGGTGGAGAATCGCAGCGGCGCCGGCTTCGCTGACGCGCGACTGCAACTCGTCGCCGGCGACATCAACGTCGTCAGACCGGCCATGGAGTCGTCCGGCGTCCGGTACATGGTGGACGCTGTCAAGGCGGCGCCCGAGATGGAGTCCGAGGTCCTCTACGACTATCACCTGTACACCGTTCCCTGGGCCACCACCCTGCCCGACAACAGCAGCAAACAAGTCTCATTGCTGGAGGCGACCGACATCGCGGTCAAGCGGCGCTACACTGTCCGCGCGGCGAGCGGCTATTTCCGCGGCGGCGATCCCAGCGGCGCAAGGCAGGACGTCTGGGTCAGCTACGAGTTCGAGAACCGCGAGCAGAACCATCTCGGCAAAGCGTTGCCGGCCGGCGTGGTGCGCGTCTACGGCCAGGCCAAGGACGGCAAGCGGCAGCTGCTGGGCGAGGACCGCATCGCCCACACGCCTCGCAACGAAAAGGTCGAGTTGCGCGTGGGCAAGGCCTTCGACATCGTCGCCGAGCGCGTGCGCAAGGACTACCGCCGCGTGTCCGACCGCGTGCATCGCACGCAATGGGAGTTGACCGTGCGCAACCAGAAGGACGAGGACATCGAGGTGGAGATCCGCGAACAGGTCGGCGGCCAGTGGGAAATCCTGGCGAGTTCGCTGCCGTACGAGAAGCTTTCGGCCCAGGAGATTCTCTTCCGGGTCCCGGTCAAACGGGAACAAGCGGCCGTCCTGCAGTACACCGTGGAAGTGACCTACTGACCGAGCGAGGCGTCTGACAAGTTATCCGAGTAAAAATGAGTGTTTTGACAATTTGTCAATACAGGATAGATATAGTATCCATAGGGGGCGATCGTCTGGTTTTTTAAGCCATTATAAAAAAACATCTTATCGGATCGGCGGCAAGCAAGACGCCGGCCTTGCTGCTGGTACAGATATTGTTAAGGGCAGGGTAAATCATTCCCGTACCCAACTTAAAAAGTCGTGAATTCTCCGACCCGAGCGAGGTTGTGATGGCCACCTACAGGAAGAACGGTGAGAGGTCTTTCGGCGCCGCGGCTCATTTGATGAGCAACCTGGATCTCTATTTCCAGGAGGTCAAAGCGTACGATCTGCTCACGCGCGAGGAGGAATGCGAACTGGCGCGCGGAATCCATCGCGACGAGCCGGACGCCCTGCACCGCCTCGTCAAGGCCAACCTGCGGTTCGTGGTCTCGATCGCCAAGGAATACGCGCACTACGGCGTTCCTCTGGAGGACCTCATCAACGAGGGCAACCTCGGCCTCTTGAAGGCCGCTCAGCGCTTCGACGAGACCCGCGGCTACAAGTTCATCAGCTATGCTGTCTGGTGGATCCGCCAGTCGATCCTCGCGGCTCTGGCCAACCACAGCAAGATCGTCCGTATGCCGTTGAACCGCGCCCGCGTGTTGAACCAGATCAAGAAGGTCAGCAGCGAGTTGCAACAACGGCTGCGACGCAAACCGGAAGCCGAAGAGATCGCAAAGGTCCTCGGCTTGTCGATCGACGAGGTGAAAGACACCTTGCCGTTGATGCAGGACAATTTCTTCCTGGACGACTACGTGGGCAACGACGAAGACAGCACCTACCTCGATTTCCTGGAGGACACGACGAGCGAGGGTCCGGATGTTCAGGTCATGGAAGACGACCTCCACGAGTCGATCAATCGCATGCTCGGCGATCTGAAGGAGCGGGAGGGCCGCGTGCTGCGCATGTACTACGGACTGGGAACCGATCAGGAAATGACCCTCGAGGAAATCGGACAGGTCATGGGCCTGACTCGGGAGCGGATCCGGCAGATCAAGGAAGAGGCCTTCGAGAAGATCCGTTCCAGCAAAGCCTTCCGCTATATGCACGACTACGCTGAGAATCATCACTCGATCTGATGTAGAACGAACCCGCGCACGGTGCGGATGCGAGTCGTGGACGGCCCCGTTGCCAAGACGGGGCCGTCTGCAATTTGCAGCCACCCCTTCGTGTCGATGGTCCGCGGCCAGCTGTGTTTTGATTCGAAATTCATTCCAGTCTGGTTTTGATAAGCGATTTCAATTTCTGAATGTGCAATTTCATTTTTCCATTGCGCGCCCGAAAGCTGTTCGCTAGGTTTGGCGTCGTCGTAGAGATTCATGTCGGCAATCGAAGCCTCCTCAACACGTTCTGCGCGATGGCGGACGAATATCCAGTGAACGACTAGGATTGACCGGATTTCACCGGCGCGACAGCAAACGGCAGCAAGGAGTGCGAGCGCGATGTTCAACCGGACCGAACGCGCCATCGCTGCGGTCGTGCTGGCTGCCTGCGCCGCGGCCGTGGTCGTTAGCATTTGGCCGCAGCCGACCGAGCCTCCGGCCAAGATCTGGTTCGCTGCTCAGGGCGGTGATCTCATCTTCGACCATGCGTTCCACGCCACCATGGTCGAATGCCGCGACTGCCATCACAACTCGCCCGCGGCCGAGGAACAGGGCCGCCGGGTCGAGATGAACTGCCGAGCCTGCCATTATTACGATCCCGCGGTCAAGGTGACGACAGCCGATCCGCACCCACGTGCGATCGGCGCCAGTTGCACCGACTGCCACGATCATCTGGGGGCGGAGCTTTCCCGTTGCGACGCCTGTCACCTGCATCTGGGCTACGCGTTCATCGCCTCGGCGCGCTACAAACAGCCGTTTCCTCAGTTCGTCGTCTTCCCGGAGGATGATCCCGTCGCTGTCGATAGCCCCGGGACAGTGGTCTTCGCCCACGCCTATCACAGTACCATCGGTCAGTGCCTGCGCTGCCACCACGACTATGACCCAGCGGCGACCGGTGTGCGGCCCGGGGAGAAAAACTGCCGCCGCTGCCATCACGACGCCTCCGTCGTACCAGCTGAGGGCGAGATGCCGCATGCGCTGTTCGTCGGGGACAACTGTTTGTATGCCTGCCATACGGATCTCGGCGGTACGATGGCCGACTGCGAGACCTGCCACCTGGCGCCGGGCACCGACCCGTCGCCCTGGCTGGAGCAGGTTCTACCGCGGCCGCCGCGCCGCGTCGTTTACGAGACCGACGCCGGCGAGGTCCTCTTCGACCATCTGTTGCATCACTACGACTACGCCAGGATCGCTTGCACGGCCTGCCACCATGAACCGCAGGTGCGTCCGGGGTTAGAAGACCTGGCCACGAGCAAGGATTGCCGCGCCTGCCACTATGAACGCGAACACCTGGTGCCCGCGTATTCCGGCGACGGGATCCATCCGCACTACATCGGCAACAGCTGCACGAGTTGCCACGCGGTTGACAACTGCGCTCTGTGCCACCGCGAATGAGCGGCGGCCCGGGCGACGAGGGATGACGGTCATGGGATTGCGTTCGTTCTTCGGTTTCTTGCCGCCGCGCCTGGCGTATACCAGGCAGGCGAGCGATTTCGAAGCGCTCCCCTTGCCGGACCAGGTGACGCTCCTGCTGCGGGGTGTCCCACCGGATGCGCTGGCGATCGCCGTCGGCGCGGCGGTCAGAACGGGCCAGAATCTCGCGCCGGCCGGCGCGGAAGCCGTTGTTGCCACGGTGACCGGACGCGTGAGCCGGTTGACCAGCGTGACCGATGCCGACGGTTGCCCCGCCACCGCTGTGGTGATCGAGACCAGCGGCGAGGATGACCACGCGGAACTCGGCGCGCCGATCGTCGACTGGGAAGACGCCGAACCGTCCGCTTTGCGCCAGGCCCTGCTGCAGACCGGGTTGCCGGGCCTCGACGCGCTGCGGATCGGCGCCCGCGTCGCCACAGTCATCGCCAGCGGGCTGGACGAGGCGCCGGGTTGTTCGACGGTACGGGCCCAACTCGGCGTCGGCGCAGAAAGGATCGCGGACGGCTTGCGGCTCTTGCAGCGCGCGACCGGCGCCGATCAGGTGGTG
>JAQULN010000090.1 GCA_028718575.1 Candidatus Krumholzibacteriia bacterium
CCCCTGGAGCAGGAATTCCCGCCGCGCGACGTCGCGCCGGGCGCGCCGCTCTTGGAGGTGGACGGACTGGCCGGCGGCGGCGTGGGCGCGGCCAGCTTCGCGGTGCGCGCCGGCGAGGTGCTGGGTCTGGCCGGACTGGCGGGCGCCGGCCGGACCGAGCTGATGCGCCTGGTCTTCGGCGCCGATCGGCCCGCCGCCGGCACGGTCAAGGTGGCCGGCCGGATCGTGGCGCCGGGCTCGCCGCGAGCCGCCATCGCGGCCGGTCTGGCTCTGCTCACCGAGGACCGCAAGGGTCAGGGCCTGGTGCTATGCCGGTCGGCCCGCGAGAACTTCGCTCTCGGCAACCTCGATCGCTGGTCGCGCGGAGGTTGGCTCGATCTGCCGCGGGAAACCGCCGTCTTCGCCCGGCAAGTGGCGCGACTGGGCATCAAGCTCGCCGGCGACGAGCAGCGCGCCGGGCACCTGTCGGGAGGCAATCAGCAGAAGTTGCTCGTGGCGCGCTGGCTGGAGCGCGACGCGCGCGTGGTGGTGATGGACGAACCGACCCGCGGCATCGACGTGGGCGCCAAGCACGACATCTACGAGCTGATCAACGACCTGGCCCGAGCCGGCAAGGCCGTAGTCGTGATCAGCAGCGAGTTGTCCGAGGTGCTCGGCATGTGCGACCGTATTCTTGTGATGCGCGAGGGCCGGATCACCGGCGCGATCACCGAACCTGCTGCGGCGAGCCAGGCCGACGTCATGGCGCTGGCGGTCTGCGAGGCGAGCCATGGCTCGTGACGCCGCCACGATGACGCGAGGCCTGCGCCGCCGCCTGTCGGGTTATGGCATGCTGGGCGTGCTGTTGCTGTTGTGCGCGCTGTTCTCGGCGCTGACGTTGCGGGACCAGCAGCGGACCGGCGCCGCGGCGGCGCGGGAACTGGCCCGCGCCCTGGCCGCTCGGGCGGACACCGGCGCGGCGGTGCTGGTGCTGGCGCGCGACAACGCGGAGGAGCGGGCGTTTCTGGCGGACCTCGCGACGCGCCTGCGCGACGCCGGGTTCACGCGGGTGCGAAGCGTGGCCGCAGGTCCGCCCGAGTTTCGGGCCGCGTGCGAAGAACAGGCGGCCGCGGACGGCCCGCGTTTCCTGCTGACGCTGCAGACCAACCTGCCGGCTGTGCGAGTCATCCAGAACAGTCTGCCGGAGCACGCCCGCCCGGCGATCCTCTCGCCGGCGCCCTACCGGTGGCCCACCTTCCTGCTGGCCGATAACCTGCGCAACGTGGCGAATCAGATCGCCGTGATCGCCATCGTCGCCGTGGGCATGACGCTGGTCATCATCACCGCAGGCATCGATCTGTCGGTGGGTTCGCTCATCGCGCTGTCGGCCGTAGTGTGCGCCTGGTTGGTGCAAGCGTTCGGCGGTCAGGCAGCGGGTGCGGGCGCGCTGCTCGCCGCGGCGGCGGGCGCCATGCTGCTCTGCGGTCTGGCGGGCCTGTTCTCCGGTGCCATGGTCGTGCGCTTTCGCCTGCCGCCGTTCATCGCCACGCTCGCCATGATGCAAGTCGCCAGCGGCGCGGCGTACATCATTGCCAAGGGGCGGCCCATCTACGACGCGCCGGACGCGTTCACCGCCCTGGGCCGCGGCGCCGACCCGCTGCTGGGCCTGCCGTGGGCTGTCTGGCTCATGCTCCTGCTCTACGGTCTGGCCCATGGGCTCATGTCGCGCACGGCCCTGGGCCGCTACGTCTACGCAGTGGGTGGCAATCGGGAGGCGGCGCGCCTCGCGGGCGTACGCACCGGCGCGGTGCTGCTCTTCGTGTATGCGCTGTGCGGCGTGTTGGCCGGTCTGGGCGGCGTGGTGACGGCCAGCCAGCTCAAGAGCGGCGCGCCCACTTACGGACTCATGTACGAACTGTACGTTATCGCCGCCGTCGTGGTGGGCGGCACCAGCCTCGCCGGCGGCGAGGGCCGGGTGCTCGGCACGCTCATCGGCGCGTTCATCATCGCCGTCATTCAGAACGGCATGAACCTGACCAACGTGGAGAGCTACACGCAGAAAGTCGTGCTGGGCCTGGTGATCCTGGGCGCGGTGCTCTTGGATCGCCTGCGTTCGCGGTCGAACTGAGCGCGGGCCGCGCCGCGCGCCGGAGGTTGTTACCATGCGTTGCGTGCTGATCGCCCTCATGCTGCCGCTGGCTTGCTGCGCGGCGGCCGCGCCCGCATTCGCGACCGCGTTCGCGCCCGAGTCCGCGTCCGCGCCCGAGTCCGCGCCGGCGGGCAAGGTCTACACCGTGGCCACCAGCCACCTGGACACCCAGTGGCGCTGGACCGTCCAGCAGACCATCGCGGAGTACCTGCGGCGCACGCTGGACGACAACTTCGACCTGCTCGAGCGCTATCCAGAGTATGTTTTCAGCTTCGAGGGCGCGTTCCGCTACCAACTCGTCAAGGAGTACTACCCCGACCGTTTCGAGCGCCTGCGGCAGTATGTGGCGCAGGGCCGCTGGCAGGTGTGCGGTTCCTGGCTCGACGCCGTCGACGTCAACATGCCCTCGCCGGAGGCGCTCTTTCGCCACGCGCTGTACGGCAACGGTTTCTTCGCGCGCGAGTTCGGCGTGCGCAGCGTCGACGTTTTCTTGCCCGACTGCTTCGGCTTCGGCTACGCCTTGCCCTCGATCATGGCCCACTCGGGGCTCACCGGTTTTTCCACCCAGAAGCTGTCGTGGGGCTCGGCCTACGGCACCCCCTTCGACATCGGCCGCTGGCGCGGCGTCGATGGACGTGAAGTGCTCGCGGCCGTGAACCCCGGCGCCTATGTGAGCGACCTCGAGGGCGACGTATCGCGCGACTCGACCGTCGCGGCCGCGATCGCCCGCACCGCGGCGGCTGGCGGCCCTCCGGTCGCGTTCAAGTACTACGGCACCGGCGACACCGGTGGGGCGCCGACCGAGGAATCGGTCCGGTGGCTGCAAAAGAGCGTGGCGTCGGGCGGCCCGATCGCGGTGGTATCGGCGGGCGCCGACCAGATCTTCCGCGAACTTGCGCCCACCGAGATCGACGCCCTGCCCGTCTACGACGGCGAACTGGTGATGACCAGCCACGGCGTCGGCTGCTACACCTCGCAGGCTGCCATGAAGCGCTGGAACCGCCGCTGTGAAGTGCTCGGCGACGCCGCCGAGCGCGCCGCCGCCCTGGCCTGGTGGCTGGGCGGACAGCCCTATCCCGGCGAGGAACTCGAGCGCGCCTGGACGCGCTTCCTGTGGCACGGCTTCCACGACGATCTCACCGGCACCAGCATCCCCGAAGCGTACACCTTCAGCTGGAACGACATGCTGCTCAGCCAGCAGGAGTTCTCCCAGGTGATCGAGTCGTCGCTGGCGGCGGTGGCCGGCGGCCTGGACACCGACGTCGACGGGCAGGCCGTCGTCGTCTTCAACCCGCTGGGATTCCCGCGCACGGAGATGGTCGTCTGCCGGGCGCTCTTCCCGAATCCGCTCAGCACGTCGACGGCCTCGCCGTTCGTGCAGGTTCACGGCCCCGACGACGAGCTCGTGCCCGCGGTGATGCTGCCGCCGCCGCCCGGCTCGGCCGGGGACATCCGGTCGGAGGTCGCCTTCCTGGCCGCGGTGCCGGCCATCGGCGTCGCGGTCTACAGCATCCAGCCGCGGGCGGACCGAGACCAGGCCGCGCCGCTCGGCTGGAATCCCGACGCCGGCACCCTGGACACTGATCGTTATCGCCTGCGTCTGAGCGAGGCGGGCCTGGTGTCCTTATTCGACAAGGAGACCGGCCGCGAGCTGCTCAACGCGCCGCCCTGCCTGCAGCTCCTGCGCAACGAGCCGGCGAACTGGGCCGCCTGGGAGATCGACTACGACGATATCATGGCCGCGTCCTACGCGGAGGTGCCGCTGGGCGGCGTGCCTGAGACGGTCGTCGCCGGTCCCGGCCTGGCGCGGCTGACGTTCACCCACGAGGCTGCGGGCTCGGTCTTCCGGCAAACGCTTCTTGTGCGCGGCGACCGCCTCGACTGGGAGCTGGACATCGACTGGGCGACCGAGGCGACGCTCTTGAAGGCCGCCTTCTTCACGACCGCGCGCGACACGGCCGTCACCTACGACCTCGGCCTCGGCACGATCCGCCGCGGCCTCAACCGCCCGTTGCTCTACGAGGTCCCCGGCCAGCGCTGGGCCGACCTCACCGATCAGTCGGGCGACTTCGGTCTGGCGGTCCTGAACGACGGCCGCCACGGCTGGGACCATCCGGACCCCGGCACCCTGCGCCTGACGCTGTTGCACACGCCCGCGGTGAACGACCGCTGGCGGTGGATCGACGACCAGAAGAGCCAGGACCTCGGCCGCCACCGCGTCACCGTGAGCATGGTCGGCCACGGGTCGAACTGGCGCCCGGAGGTCGTGCGCGCGGCCGACGCCCTGAACCAGCCGCTGCTGGCCTTCCACGTGCTGCCGTCCCGCCTCGCCTCCGTCGGCCCCTTAGGCCGCTCGCTGTCGCTGCTGCAAGTCGCCGGCGACCGCCCCGAGGTGGTCGTCCGCGCGATCAAGAAGAGCGAGCAGGGCGACTGGCTGGTGGTACGCCTGCAGGAGATCGCCGGGGCGCCGGCCGCGAACGTCGAGCTGGCGACGGCCGCGCCGGTGACCGCGGTGCGCGAGCTGCAGGCCGACGAGGAGCCGATACCGGCCGGCGACGGCGCGGCGTTGCGCGACGGCCGGGTGGCCGTGGACCTCGCGCGCTACCAGCCGCGGACGCTGGCATTGCAGCTCGCGCCCCCGCCGGCGGGGCGTCTGCCGGCCGCGGTGCGCAGCTCCCCGGTCGCGCTGCCCTGGAACGTCGATGGGATCAGCACCCGCGAGCAGCCCACCGACGGCGACCTCGACGGCACTGGCGCGAGCCTGCCCAGCCACCTGGTCCCGGCGGTGATCGAGCGCGACGGCGTCCGCTTCGAGACCGGCCCGCGCGCGCCGGGCGCGGCCAACCTGCTGCGCTGCGAGGGGCAGACCATCGAGCTGCCGCGCACCGACGGCACGATCCTGCGCCTGCTGATGTGCTCGGTCGACGGCCCGCGCCGAGGGGAGTTCCGCACCGACCGCGGCCATCGCCAACAACCCTGGATCCCCGACGGCCGCGCCTTCTTCGGCCAGTGGGACAGCCGCGTCGTCGGCGGCGACATCGTGCATGACCGCGCCGATCTCGTGCCAGCCTACACCACCGATGCGGCCATCGGCTGGGTCGTGACCCACCGGCACGGTCCGCAAGGACAGCAGGAGCCCTACGTCTTCACCCATTTCTACGCGGTGGACGTGCCGCTGCTGGTGGTGTCGGACGCGCCGGCGGTGACGCTGCCCGACGATCCTTCCCTGGTGATCCTCGCCGCCAGCGTCGTAACCCGAAACACCACGGCGCATCATTTCGGACGCGAGCTGGTCGATCGCCCGACCTATCCGAGCGTGTCCATCGCGGCCGAGCGGCGAGCGTTCGTCGACAGCTTGACCGTGTCGCTGCACAGTCCCAATGCGGCAACGGTCATCGAGGTGGCGCTAGGCGACGGCCCGGCGGTCGTCCACGACGGTTCGCCGTTGATCGTCACCGACACGACCACGCTGACGGTGACCGCCCGCGGTCCGTTTCCCGAAACCACGACCCGCACCGCGGTCTTCACACGACTCGATCCGTGGCCGGCCGCTGCGGCGTCGCCCCCGCGGCTTGTGCCGGGCCTTGCGACCGCCGTCTACCACGGCGCCTGGGAGCGATTGCCGGACTGGGCGGCGCTGGCGCCGGTGCAGGAGACGGTGAGCGAACAGGTGCGTATCCCCGGCGGCGCCCCTCTCGAGGACGTGGGCCTGGTGCTGCGCGGATGGATCACCGTGCCCGCCGCCGGAGTGTACCGTTTCTGGCTTTCCAGCGACGACGGCAGCCGCCTCTGGCTGGACGAACGACTGGTGATCGACCACGACGGCTTGCACGGCGCGACGGCCGCGTGGGGCGAGGCGCCGCTGGCGGCCGGCCGCCACGCGCTCGTCGTGGAGTACTTCCAGCACTTGGGCGGGCGCGAGCTGAAGCTGGAGTGGAGCGGCCCCGGGTTCGCGCGGCAGGAGGTCCCGGCAACGGTGTTGAGCGCCGCGGTCCGCGAGTGACCGGTCAGCGGTTGAACATGACGCCCACGCCGATCCGATTGACCGATCGGTTGTAGTCCAACAGGCTCTCGCCGTAGCCGCTAAACAACCGCAGCGCGAGGAATACGTCCTCCTCGCGGATCACTCGTACGCTGTAGTCCAAGCTGACATTGCCCTTGTCGGTGCCGAGGTAGCCGCGCAGCGCGACATGCAGTTGATGGCGAGGCGCCGGCCGCCAGTAGAGGTGAATGTCGCTGTAGCCGAGATAGTCGGTGAGATCGGGGTTGTCGTCGCCCCTGGCTGCAGTGGGAGTCTCCTTCGCGTCCTCGGGCATGCGCGCTCGCAGCTTGACATAGGCCAGCCAATTGTCGCCGTGGTAGAAAGGAGCCAGGTAGGCGAGGTTCCAGCCCCGCGAGAGCGGCACGCGCTGGCCGTTGGATTCGTGCTCGAAACCCGCGTCGAATCCCAGCGACCCCGCCCCCAGGGGGCGCGTGGCGGACCGGTAGAAAATCTCCGGATTGAAGTTCGTATCGCGAAACGGCGACGAGGCGTCGGTGTTGTACGCCTGCCAGTAGGAGACCTGGGAGAAGGCGAAAAAGAAACGAGTGCGCAGCAACCGGTGCTTGGCGCTCAACTGGAAGACGATCTCGGTTTCCGAGCCGGCGTAGTCGTTCGAGTACGTGAACGGCAGGATGTACATCTCCCGGTGCAAAGTCAAGCCAGACGCAGCGGCGATGCGGGAGAACTGATATTGCTCGGACGGCGTCTCGCCGGCGGCTCGCCCGGGCAGGCCGATCAGGAAGGACAGGATCAGCGGCCACAGCACCGGGCGATGGTTGTTCACGGCTGACCTCGCGATGGTAGCGGCACGGTGGTGCCGGTACGTGGTTGACGGTCACGCAATGATACCACCGATCGAGTCCGGTCCCGTTACGGTTTTTCGTTCGCGGCGCGCCGACAGCGAGAGCCGGTCGAGCATCGTGTAGACGACCGGAATCACAAACAGCGTGAAGATGGTCGAAAAGACCACGCCGCCGATCTGCACCACCGCCATGGACGTGCGGATCTCCGACGCGGGGCCGCCGCTGACGGCCTGGGGGATCATGCCGATGGCGATGGCCAGGTTGGCCATGATGATCGGGCGCAGCTTCAGCGGACAAGCCGTCAGCAGGGCGTCGCGGACGCTCGCGCCGCGGGCGCGCTCCTGCGTCGTCTGGTCGAGCATGAGGATCGCGTTGTTGACCACGATGCCCACCATCATCACCAGCGCCATCAGCGACATGATGTTGATGGTCTGGCCGGTGAAGAACAACGCGATCGCCATTCCGATGAGCGACAACGGCAAGGTCACCATCACAGTCAGCGGGTGCACGAAGCTCTCGAGGATGGCGGCCATCACGATATAGAGCAGGACGATCGCCAGGATCAGCGCCTCGAAGATGGCCTGGAACGATTCGTCCTGGTGCTCGGCGTAACCGCCGTACTGGATCGCGGCGCCGGTCGGCAACGTGAAATCGGCCAGGCGGGCGTCGATCAGAGCGCGCCGGTCGCTCAAGGATCCCGTGGCGATATTGGCGGTCACTTCGACCAGTCGCTGTTTGTCCGTACGCAGGATCGTCGCGTCGCCCGTGCTCTCGGTCAGCGTCACGACGTCGGTGAGCGGCACGGTCCGGCCGGCCGGCGTCGCGAGCGGCAGATCGGACAGGATCCGCGGGTCGCGCCGGGCTGTCTCGGTCAACCGCACGACCACGTCGCTTTCCTCGCCGCGCTCGCGATACACACCCGCCTGCTCGCCCTCGTAGGCGGTGCGCAGGATCCGGCCGACATCGGCGGCGGTCAGGTGGTGGGCGGCCAGGTGCTCCCGTTGCGGTTCGACCAGGATGACCGGCTTGCCGGGACGCTGGCTCGACTGGACATCGACTAGGCCGGGGATCTCTTGCACGACGGCGAGCACCATGGCTCCCGCCGCGGCCACGGCCTCGTGGTCGTCGCCGACTACTTGGAGCACGAGATCGGCTTCGACATAACCGGCGCCCCCGGTCTGGAACACCGAGACCTCGGCGTCGGGGATCTGCGCCAAACGAGGCCGGATGCGCTCGCTGAAACCATCCAGATCCACCGCGCGCTCGCGTTTGCCGACCAGCGTCAGCAGGATATCGACTTCTTCGATCGCGCGGCTCTCGCCGCCGACCTTGACCAGCGAACCGGTGACTTCGGGCTCGCGGCGCAGGTCGGCCGCCAGCCGGTCGGCTTCGCCCGCGGCGCGCTCGAGGCTGGTGCCGGCGGGGAACTTCAGGCTCACCAGCACCTTCGCCTGGTCGATCGCGGGGATGAACTCGCCGCCCACCCACCGCATGAGCGAGAGCGAGCCGATCAGGACGATCACGGCCACCAGGAGCGGCTGCCAGCGATGCGCCAGACAGTGCGCCAGCCCGCGCCGATAGGCTGCTTCCAGACGCCGATAACTCCGATCCCAGGCGCGCGCGGCCCTGGCGATCGGATTTGCGCTCTCGCCCTTGCCGATTCCCTTGCCCGGTTGCACCAGGCGCGCCCCCAGCATGGGGACCAGCGTGAAGCTGACGATCAGCGAGAAGCTAGTCGCAAAGACCACGGTCAATCCGAACTGCAGAAAGAAGCGGCCGATGATGCCGCTCATGAAGGCGATCGGCGTGAACACCACGATGTTGGTCAGCGTGGCGGCCAGCACCGCGATCGCGACCTCGCTGGTGCCGCGGGCCGCCGCCTCCCGCGGCTCGACCCCATCCTGCACGAGGCGGGCGATGTTTTCGAGGATCACGATGGAGTTGGTCACGAGCGTGCCGACGCAGATGCCCAGGGCCATCAGCGAAAGCACGTTGACGGTGAAGCCGGCCGCCTCCATGGCCATGAACGCCGCGATGACCGAGACGGGCATCGAGACGGCGGTGATCACGGTGAGCCGCCAGTCGTGCAGGAACAGAAAGAGCAG
>JAQULN010000091.1 GCA_028718575.1 Candidatus Krumholzibacteriia bacterium
TGCGATCGCGGTTGTCAGCGGGGTAGTCGGCTTCTAAGCTAGCTGGCGCCGGTCCGGCGATCGGCGCGGCCAGAGCGAAAGGACTGCCATGAGCCACAAGATCCGACGGATCGCTATCATGACCGGCGGCGGCGACGTCCCGGGGTTGAATAACGCCATGAAGCAGGTGTTCTTCCGCGCCATGAAAGCCGGCATCCAGGTGGTCGGCATTCGCCGCGGCTGGGCCGGCCTGGTCAACTACAAGCCGGGCGATTCCATCCACAACGAGCAGTGGATCACGGAGCTGGATTGGCCGCACGTGCGCCCGATCGATCGCTCGGGCGGCACGTTCCTGCACACCTCGCGCACCAATCCCGCCCGCATCCGCGAGAAAGACCTGCCGCCGCATCTCCGCGCGAAGTACGGACAGGGGCCGTTCCCGATCGATGTGACCGACACCGTCGTGGCGAACCTCGAGGATCTGCGGATCGACGCGTTGATCCCGATCGGCGGCGACGACACGCTCAGCTACGCCGCCGTTCTCAACCAGGCGGGTTTTCCGCAGATCGCCATTCCCAAGACCATGGACAACGACGTCTACGGCACCGACTACTGCATCGGCTTCTCGACCGCGATCACCCGCGCGGTCGACGCGATCGACCAGTTGCGCACCCCGATCGGCAGCCACGAGCGGATCGGCATCGTGGAGGTCTTCGGCCGGCACAGCGGCGAAACCGCGCTCATCTCCGGCTATCTGGCCGGCGTCGATCGCGTGGCCATCAGCGAGGTGCCGTTCGACGTCGAGAAGCTGGCGCGCCTGTTGGTCGAAGACAAGCTCAGCAACCCCAGCCGCTACAGCGTCATGACCATCAGCGAGGGCGCGACCGAGCTCGAGGGCAGCATCGTGCAGCGCGGCGAGGCCGACGCCTACGGTCACCAGAAGCTGGGCGGGATCGGCCTGTTGCTGTCCGACCAGATCACCGAGCTGACTGGCTATAACACCACCTATCAGGAACTCGGCTACATGATGCGCTGCGGCAAGCCCGACGCGCTGGACCGCATGGTGGCGATGAACTTCGGCAACCTGGCCATGGACATGCTGTTGGACGGCGCCAGCGGCTTGATGGTGGCCTTGCAGGAAGGCAAGTACACGACCGTCGGCTTGAACTCGGTGGTGGCGGGCAAGAAGCACGTCGATGTCGACCGTTTCTACGACCGCGATCAGTATCGGCCGCAGGTTTCCCGGGTGGCGAACCTGCCGATGTTCTTGCGGTGACGAAAGGATCGGCATGACCGCTCGCGGCGTCGCGCACCATCGTGCCCGCCTGCTGGCTGGACTTCTGATCCTGCTGGCGGCTCATTTTCTGCTACGGGGTTATGTCACCGACGACACGTATATCCACCTGCGCTACGCAGAGAATCTCGCGACACGGGGCGAGTTCGCCTTCAATCCGGGGGAGAAGACCTACGGCGCCACGAGCCCGCTGTGGATCTTCGGTCTGGTCGCGCTGCGGGCGATAGGTCTGTCCGGCCCCGGCGCCGCCTGGGCGTTGGGGCTGCTGGCCGGCGCGTTGACGCTGGCCCTGTTCGCCGGGATCGTGCGCCGGCTAGCATTCAGCGAGTCCTGGCGATGGGGACTCTTTCTGCTGGCGGCCGCCGACGCCTGGTTCCTGCGCTGGACGATGTCCGGCATGGAGACCCCGCTGGCGACTGCAAGCCTGCTGGTGGTGCTCTGGCCGCTGGTCATGGCGTCACCCGTGGCCGTCGATCCAGGGCAGTCGCGTCCGCTCTGGCCCCGCTACTTCGGCTGGGGCGTGGCTGCCGGGTTGGCGGGCCTGGTGCGGCCGGAGTTTCTCGTTCTGGCGCCCTGCGCCTTGCCCTGGCTGCTGCTCGCGGAGTACCGCGAAGGCGATCTTTTGGCGGGACCGCCGGGACGGTATCAAGCGCGGCCGCACCGACCGCTCCTGGCCGCGGCTGCCGGCTGGCTGTTGAGCGCCGGTCCGTGGCTGCTGTACGCGCACCGGACCTTCGGGCGCCTGACGCCCGGGACTATCGCCGCCAAGAGCAACGATCCCGGTGCGACGCTGGGCGAACTGGCCGGCTATCTCTTCCGGTCGCTGCAACAACTCGGCATGGTCCAGAGCGTCGTGTGGATCGCGTTCGTGGTGCTCGCCGCATACGTCCTGATCGAACGCCTGCGGCAGGAACGCCAGGACATCGAACCGACCGCGGCGCTGGCCGATTCGACCTGGCGGTTCTGGCCCGCCGTCGCACTGGTATTGATCGCCGCGACATGGTCGGCTGTCCTGCTCGGCGGCTACGCCGTCAAGCGTGTCTGGACGATCAGCCGCTACTTGTGTCCGCTGTCGCCGGTCCTGCTGCTCGTCTTCGGTGTGCTGGCGTATTGGCTACTCCATTTCGCCGATGATTTCCGCGGCCGCGATCGCTGGCGCCGCCGACTCGTGCCGGCGGTCTGCGGCCTGTCGCTGTTGATCAACGCGGTGGTGATCGTGGGGTTGGTCCGCCCGCACGCGCGGGATTTCTCCGCCGGCGTGGTCGAGTGCTACCTCGAGAAAGGCGTCTGGATCGGCGAGCATTCGCCGCCGGACGCGGTGATTGCCGCCCTCGACATCGGCGCCGTGGCCTACGGCAGCGACCGCAAGATTCTCGACCTGATGGGGCTGGTGAGTCCGGAGATCACCGCGCTCGGGCGCCGGGTCGGCTTCCAGGAGATGGTGGAACAAGCGCTCTGGTTGCGCCCGGATTTGCGGCCGGGCCCCTTGCCGGCGTGGTTCGTCGACCGCAGTGACGGCCCGCCGCGTTGGGCGGACCAGGTGCGCCACGGCGTGCGCTTCGATCTGGTCGACACGTGCGAGATCCGCGGTCTCGGACTGCGGGAGCGCCAACCCTGGACGGTGGCGATCTACCGGCTCCGGCCCGAGCCGGTCCGTCAGGAATGACCGGCCAGATCCAGTTTTTCAACAGCCTGCTACGCGCCGCTCGACCCCCTCCTGCCGCCGCCGGTGTGCAGGTCGTTCAGCGAGAGGCTGATCGGGGTCAGCGATTCGGCCAGGTGATCGCCGGTGACCTCTTCGCGTTTGATGGCGAGCACGCTGACGTCGTCCTGCAGCGGCAGGCCGCCGCCGAAATCGCGCACGGCCGCGATCACCGCTTCGACGACGGCGGCGGCGTCGCGGTGCCGGTTCGCCAGACAGATCGGCACGAGATGTTCGAGCCCGAACTCCCGGGCCTCGTGTTCGTCGTCGTCGGCGGCGTCCGGGGCCGTGCGTTCGATCACGCCGTCGGTGAACAGGACCAGCAGCTCGCCCGGCCGCAGGGTCATGTAGCAGCGGCGATACACCGCGTCGGGCAGCGGGCCGAGCACCGGGCCGCTGGTCTGCAGCTGGAAGACTTCGCCGTCCCGCGCGATGAGCAGCGGCGGGTTGTGGCCGGCGTTGACGTAGGTCACGTTGCCGGTGTCCTCCAGCTCGGCGTAGAAAAGGGTGATGAAGCGGCTGACCAGGATCGTCTGATGGACCACGCGGTTCAACCGCTCCACCAGCGCCGTGATTTTCTCGTTGTGCGACTGGCCCATGCGCATGCCCACGATCACGTCGCGCGCCTGCAAGGCGGCCGGCAGACCGTGGCCGCTGGCGTCGGCGATCAGGATGCCGAGCATGCGGGGCTCGAGCGGCTGCACGTCATAAACGTCGCCGCCCACTTCGTCGGCCGGCACCGTGCGCGCTGCGAGGTCGAAGCCCGCCAGCTTGGGCAGTTGCCGCGGCAGCAGGGAGGCCTGGATGGCCTGAGCCTGGCGCATCTGGCCTTCGAGCGTGCTCTGCCGCAGTTTCAGGCCGATCGCCGCGCGAATCGCTTCGAGCATGACCAACAAATCGCCGCGGTCCTCGTTCTCGACGCCGAAACTGACGATATAGATAGGGTTCTGGCCGACGGCGATCGCCGCGTTGTTCATGTGGCTGAACTGGGCCTCCAGGGCGGCGTCGTAGCCGGGACTGTCGGGCCGGAAGAGCCAGAGCCGGTGTTCGAGCAGGTGCCGGACCAGGGCGTAGTCCTTCTGGACGGTCTTGCCCTCGATGGCCTCGCCGTACTCGCCGACGCTCTCGATCAACACGAAGTCCAGCGCCCGTTCGCGATAGACGCGGCCGCTGGCGATGCCGAACAGTTGCGCGTTCTCCGGCGACACGAGTAGCTTGACGACGCTCGAGAGCATGCGTTCATCGCCGGTCGAGGTGTCGATGTTGTGCAACAGGCGTTCCAGGGCCCGGTAGAATTTCTTGTGCACGCTTGAACCTCCCGTACGCCGGCACGATAATGAGGAACTTCGGGCGAGCCAATGCAATTTCCTGTGAAATTGCCTGCGCCGCTCGCCGCCACCATGACCGCAAGGGAGACCGCCGTGTCCGATCCCGCCCGCCTCGATCAGCTCCTAGACACCCATCAGGCGATGCGCCGCGAGATCGCCCGCAGCATCATCGGACAGGAACAGGTGATCGAAGAAATGCTCATCGCCCTGTTCGCCGGCGGCCACGTCTTGCTGGAAGGGGTGCCGGGCTTGGCCAAGACGCTGTTGATCAGCACATTGGCCCGGATCATGGATCTTAGCTTCGGTCGCATCCAGTTCACGCCCGACCTGATGCCCGCCGACATCACCGGCTCGGAAGTAATGGAGGAAGACCCGGTGACGCGCCGGCGCGAGTTCCGCTTCCTGCGCGGACCGGTCTTCGCCAACGTCATCCTGGCCGACGAGATCAACCGCACGCCGCCCAAGACCCAGGCCGCTCTGCTGCAGGCCATGCAGGAGAAGCAGGTCACCGCCGGCGGCCAGACGCACGGCCTCGAGGCGCCGTTCTTCGTGCTGGCGACCCAGAACCCGATCGAACAGGAAGGCACGTATCCGCTGCCCGAGGCGCAGCTCGACCGCTTCATGTTCAACGTGCTCATCGGCTATCCCGACCTGGCCGATGAGATTCGCATCGTTGAATCGACCACCGGTCTGGCCGGCGAGCAGCCCGCCACGGTTCTGTCGCGCCTCGACGTGCTTGCCTACCAGGACCTCGTGCGCGAGGTGCAGCTCCAGGAACAGGTGACCCGGTACGCGGTGCGACTGGCGCGCGCGACGCGCGTCGGCACCGGCGAGGCGGCGGCCGCGGCGCAGGAATACCTGGCCTGGGGCGCCGGCCCGCGCGCCGCGCAGGATCTGGTGCGCGGCGCGAAGACCCGCGCCCTGCTGGACGGACGCGAGACGCCGTCGCTGGACGACGTGCGCCGGCTCGCCCATCCGGTCCTGCGCCACCGCCTGGTGACCAACTTCCACGCTGAGGCCGAAAACGTGGCCAAGGACACGATCATCGACCGCGTCCTCGCCGAGGTCGGCGCGTGACCGCGGTCCGCGATCTGATCACGCCGGCCTTGGCCAGCCAACTCGATCGCCTGGATCTGCTGGCCCGGCTGCTGGTCGAGGGCTTTTTGACCGGGCTGCACCGCAGCCCCTACCACGGATTCTCGGCCGAATTCGCCGAATATCGCCGCTACCAGCCGGGCGAGCCGACGACCAACCTGGACTGGCGCGTGCTAGCGCGCCGCGACCAGGCCTATCAAAAAGTCTTCGCCGAGGAGACCAACCTGCGTTGCACCTTGCTGGTGGACTGCTCGGCAAGCATGCGCTTTACCGGCAACGAGAAAGCGCGGCCGGACAAGCTGGCGTACGCACGCGTGCTGGCGGCCTGTCTGGCCTATCTGCTGCTGCGGCAGAACGACGCGGTCGGTCTGGTGGCCTTCGACGAGGCGCCGCTGTTGCGCGTGCCGGCGCGGTCGGTCCGCCGCCAACTCTTCCAGGTGCTCAAGGGGCTGAAGGACGCGCCGCCGGGAACCGGCACGCGGCTGGGTCCGGTGCTGCACAAAGTCGCCGAGAGCATTCCGCGGCGGGGGCTGGTGATCCTGATCAGCGACCTCTTCGACGAGCCCGGCGAGGTCCTGGCGGGGCTGAAGCACTTCCGCCATCGGGGTCATGAGGTGCTGGTATTCCAGGTCTTGGACCCGCGCGAGGTCGATCTGGATTTCCCGGGCGAGGTCGAGTTCTCGGCGCTCGAAGACCCCGGCCGCCGGCTGCGCACCGAGCCGGCGCACGTGCGCGCCGACTACCAGGCGCAGCTCGACGGCTGGCGCCGGCAGCTCCGGCGCGAGTGCCGGCACCATTTGATCGATTTGATCGAGCTGGTCACCGACCAGCCGGTCGGGCCGGCGCTCGGCGCGTACCTCATGAAGCGGGGGCGGCTGCACTGATGCCGTTGACCTTCCTGAATCCCGCGTTGCTGTTCGGGCTGCTGGGTGCGGCGGTGCCGGTGATCATCCATTTCCTGAGCCGCCGGCGCGCGCGGCGGGTGGCGTTCAGCGACCTGCGTTTCCTGCGCGCGGCCGAGGCGCAGCAGGCGCGGCGGCGCGGAATCCAGCGCTGGCTGCTGCTTTGCCTGCGGGTGCTGATCATCGGCTGCCTGGCCCTGGCCGCCGCGCGGCCGCACTGGGGCGGTCTGCCCGGCAGCGGCGGCCGCGCGGTGTTGTTCCTGCTCGATGCGAGCGCCAGCATGCAGGCCCAACAACCGGACGGCCAGACCCGGTTCGCCTCAGCGGTGGCGTTGGCTGGAGAAATGATCCAGAGCCTGCCGGGCGACGCGACCGTCCACACGGTGCTGACCGGTGCGACGGTCGGTCCGTTGTTCGCGACCTGGCTACCGGCCGGTCCCGGCGCGCGCGACGCCCTGCACGCGGCCGCGGTCACCGACGGCCCCGGCGATCTCGGCCTGGCTCTGCGCGCCGCGGCGCGCCTGGTGCGCGAGGCACCGGTGCGTCCGGTCGAGGTCGTCATCTTGTCCGACCTGCAGGCCGCGCCGCATCCGGAATTGGCCGACGCCGCCGCGGAACTGGCGGCCGCCGGTGCCCGCGTGCTCATTCGACGCCTGGGCGACGGGATACCCGGCGGGGCGGTGGTGGACGTCGCACTGCCCGGCCGCGCGCTGCGTGCCGGGGAAATGACCGAAATCAGGGCGGTCGTGAGGCCGGAGCGCGCCGACCAACCGTTCTGGCTCGAACTGGATGGCCGCCGAGTCGCCGAAGCGGCCGCGCCGGCGCCGGCCGAGCCGGGCGGGCTGGTCACGATCAGCTTCCCGTTGACCGTGCCTGGTCCGGGCGTCTGGACCGGTTGGGTGGGCAAGGAACCCGATCGCCTGCCGATCGACGATGCGCGCCCGTTCGTGCTCGACGTGCCGGCGCGGTTGCACGCGCTGCTCGTGCACGGGAGCGACCGCGACGACCTGGGGCGCGGCGGCTGGCGATATCTCTCGCGCGCGCTGGATCCCGCCGGCGACGGCCGTGGCCTCTGGCGCGTGCGGTCGCTGGCCGCCGACAGCGTAAGCCTGGACGACCTGCGCGGCGCCGATCTGGTAGCGCTGGTCGACGCGGGCCGCCTCGGCCGCCAACTCGGCGGCGATCTGCGCGATTGGGTGATCGGCGGCGGCGGCCTGCTGGTGGTCTACGGCGATCCCACTCAGGCCGACGACCTGCGCGAGAGCGTCCTGCCCCTGCTGGATCTGCCGCGCCAGGCGGAGTGGCAGGCGCGGCCCGCCGAACAGGCCGAAGGAGTCCGGCTGGTCGATGCCGGGCACCCGCTGCTGGCGGATCTGGGCGAGTCGGCGTTGGCCGCTTTGAGGAACGCGCGCTGGCGGCGTTTCTTCGTCGTCGCCGAAGGGCCCGCCCGCGTGTTGTTGGCCGGCGAGACGGGTGCGCCGCTTCTATTGGAGGGCGAATTGGCCGCCGGACGCTGGACGCTCCTGCCGTTTCACTTACGGCGCGATGCGACCGACGTGATGCTCAACCCGCTGTTTCTGCCGTTGGTCCAGCGTCTGGCAGCCCGTCTGGCAGCCGGTCGCGAGCTGCAGACACTCCTGGAGGTAGGGGCGGCGCCGCTGCTGCGCTTGCCGCCGGATCGCTTGCGCCTGCGCCCGGGCGAGACGGCGGCCCGCCTTGAGGTGCTCACGCCCCCGGACGGGCGCGCGCAACCGGTCGAGTTGACCTGGCAGCAGGCGACGCCAGTACTTGCGGCGCCGCCGGCCGAGCGAGCAGGCCTGTACGTGTTCCGGGCGGCCGCCGATACGCTCGGCGTGGTGGCCGTCGGCGTGCCGGCGGCGGAATCTGAGCCCACCGTGCTGGCGCCGGAGGAGCTATCCGCGCGCCTGCGCCAGTATGGCCTGCCGCGCGTGCTCGACCTCGGCGAGACCGGCGCCGCGGGGTTGGCGCGCGTCCTGAGCGGGCGCGACCTCGCCCGCTGGTTCCTGGCGCTCGCGCTCGCCCTGCTCGCTTGTGAGCTGTGGCTGGGACGCCGCGTCCGCGCCGCCGCAGCCCGCGCTTGATCAAACCGGATTCCGGCTTAGATTGGACTTAAAACCGGATTATTCCTGCAGGATCGGCGGAAAGCGGCAGCCATGTGGAACTACTCGGACAAGGTCATGGATCACTTCATGAACCCCCGCAATGTCGGCATGGTCGAACATCCCGACGGGATCGGCGAGGTGGGATCGATGGCCTGCGGCGACGCCCTGCGGCTGAGTTTCCGGCTGGACGCCGATGGCCGCATCGCCGAGGCGAAGTTCCAGACGTTCGGCTGCGGCAGCGCGATCGCCTCGAGTTCGATCCTGACCGAGATGATCAAGGGCAAGACGCTCGAAGAGGCGGCGGCGATCACCAACGAAGACATCGCGCGCGAACTGGAGGGTCTGCCGCGGGAGAAGATGCATTGCTCGGTCATGGGCCGCGAGGCGCTCGAGGCCGCGATGATCGACCACTACAAGCGCCTCGGCCGCGGCGTGCCGTGCCACCTGCTGAGCCAGGGTGTGTTGATCTGCAACTGCTACTCCGTGACCAAGGACACCATCCGCGACGCCGTGCTGCGCCACGGGCTGACCACGGTCGAAGAAGTGACCGATCACACTAAAGCCGGCGGCGGCTGCGGCGACTGTCATCACGACATCGAGCATATCATCGAGGAGTGCCGGCAGGA
>JAQULN010000092.1 GCA_028718575.1 Candidatus Krumholzibacteriia bacterium
GACGCTCTTCCGAGCTCGTCAGCTTCAATACATCCACGAGTGGTGCCGGGAGAACGTCCCGTCGCTGCGCGATACCGTCACCTTGACGCCCGTTTCCGAGCTCGCCTGGGTCATGCGCCCGCTTCTGCACGGCGAGGTCGTCCAGGTAGCGGACGTCGACGCGCTGCCCGATTCCGCGGCCGATGTGCGCCGGCGCTGGCAAGCGCAACGGCTGCGTTCGCTGCTCGCTGTTCCGCTGATCCGCGGCGGCAGCGTCGTCGGCGTGCTCGGACTCGAGACGGTGCTCCGTCCGCTGCCCTGGTTGCAGGCCGACATCGGCTTGCTGCAAACAGCGGCCAGCATCATCGCCAGCGCGCGCGAACGGCAATTGGCCGAGATCGGCCTGGTCGCTGCCAAGGAGCGCGCCGAGACCGCCAACCGGGCCAAGAGCGAGTTCCTGGCCAACATGAGCCACGAGTTGCGGACGCCGTTGAACGGGGTGCTCGGCATGGCGAGCGTGCTGGCCGAGACCGAACTCGATTCGGAACAGCGGGATTGCGTGGAGCTGATCAGCCTGGCCGGCGAGAATCTGCTCGTGATCATCAACGACCTGCTCGACTTCGCCAAGCTCGAAGCCGGCCAACTCTCCCTCGAAACCGGTCCGTTGGATCTGCACACGCTGCTCGACCAGATCGCTGCCGGCTTCAAGCTGATGGCCCGCGAGCGCGGTCTGGCCCTGGACGTACGCTACGACCCCGCGGCCCCGCGCCACTTGCTCGGCGACGCCGGCCGCCTGCGTCAGCTCCTGACCAATCTGGCGCACAACGCCCTGAAGTTCACCGACGAGGGCCGGGTCGAGCTGGGCGCGGATCTGCTGGCGCGGACCGACCATTCCGCGCGCTATCGTCTGTCGGTAACGGACACTGGGATCGGCATCCCGCTCGAGCAACAGATCCGCATCTTCGACAAGTTCGTGCAGGCCGACGGGTCGTCGGTCCGCCGCCACGGCGGCACCGGGCTCGGTCTGGCAATCTGCCAGGAGTTGGCCCATCTGATGGGCACCCAGATCAGGCTCCAGAGCAACCCGGGCAAGGGCTCGACCTTCGCCGTGGAACTGGAGTTGCCCCTGGCGAGCGCCGGCAGCATGCCCGCGCCCGCGCGTCCGGTCACCGTCCGGCCCCGCGATCGGCTGCCGGCTAAGCCGGCGGAGATCTCGACGCGCCCCGCGCCGCTGGTGCTCGTGGTCGAGGACAATCCCCTCAACCAGAAGGTCGCCACCACTCTATTAGCCAGTTTGGGCTACCGATACGAGCTCGCGGCCGACGGCCGGCAGGCGGTCGACATGGCGCGCGGCAACTGCTACGACCTGGTCCTGATGGATTGCCAGATGCCGGTGATGGACGGTTTCAGCGCCGCGCGGCAGATCCGCGAGCTGCCCGGCAAACGGTCGCACGTGCCGATCGTCGCCATGACCGCCCACGCCATGAGCGGCGACCAGGAGCGCTGTCTCGCCGTCGGGATGGACGACTACCTCACCAAACCGGTGCGCAAGGATCAGTTGATGCAGGTTCTGACGCGCTGGATACGCCAGCGCGTCTGAACGCCGGGCGTTCGCGGATCCTACTTCCGCTTGCTGCTGCGCAGCGCGTCCGGCAGGCCGAGGAACGACCGTCGCCGGCGCGGCAGCAAGGCCTGGGCCGGTCGTTTGACGTCATTGGTCGTGCAGACTGCGGCGGCATCGATGGCCGCCACTTCGCGCAGAAGCTGCGGCACCTTGCGCCGGCGCTCGACGATCAGGAGCACCTCGACCGGCTGCGTCACGTTCTCGACCGCGTGCAGAGCGGTCACCTCGTAACCCTGACCGCGCAGCTTGCCAGCCAGGTCCACGGTCGGGTCGGTGCCCAAGATGCGCACCAATTCCAGCCCCATGGCCAGTTTGGATTCCAGCCAACTGCCCGCAATGTTGCCGACCGCGAAACCCGCGGCGTAAGCCACCGTCAAGTACCAGGCATCGAGGTTGCGGATGACCTGCCCGGCAGCGTGCAACCAGATCAGGATCTCGACGAAACCCAGACCCGCGGCCAGCAGGCGGTGTCCCTTGAAAACGACGATCGTGCGCAACGTCCCGATCGACACGTCGGCGACGCGCGCCAGAAAGATCAGAAGCACCAAAAGCAGTGGATGCGCTTGCAGAACGTCAACCATCAGCAAACCACCTTACAGAACGCCGCGGTCCGACCGGTGTCGGGCGGACGCGAGCCGTTTTTCGCGCCGCAAGAAACGTCTTTGCAGACGCGAATGCAATGCTAAGATTCGCGGCGGAACGGCTGCGGGCCGGCGCCGGAATCCACCGCCGGCGCACTGGACGACCGGACCGCTGGAGGCGAGCATGAGCAAGGCCAAGCGCCGGCGCACCAACCGGATCCGCACGTTCGACCTGGAATCGGGCGACCTGCTGGCCGGCAAATACCGGGTCCAGGAAAGGCTCGGACGAGGCTGGGAGGGCGAGGTCTATCTCGTCCGCGAGCTGAGCACTGGGGTCGAACGCTCGGCCAAGCTCTTCTTCCCGCACCGAAACCCGCAGAACCGCACCGCGCGCTACAACGCCCGCAAGCTGCACAAGCTGCGTCACTGCCCAATCCTGATCCAGTACCACACCCAGGAAGCCGTGCGGCACGCGGGCCAGACCGTGACGGTGCTGGTCTCGGAGTACGTCGAGGGAGAGCTCCTGACCGCATTTCTGCGCCGCCAGCCGGGCGGGCGTCTCGATGCCTTCCAGGCGCTGCATCTGCTGCATGCCCTGGCCGCCGGCGTCCAGGACATCCATACCAGCGGCGAATACCACGGCGATCTGCACGCCAACAACGTCATCGTCCGGCGCTATGGTCTGGGTTTTATCGTCAAGCTGGTCGACCTCTTCCCGCGCGGACGCGCCTCGGCCGGAGCCGTCCAGGACGATGTCTGCGACCTCGCCCGGCTGCTCTACGACTGCGGCGGCGGTAAGCGCACCTACAAGCGGCAACCGCCGGAGTTTAAAGAAGTCTGTTGCGGCCTCAAGCGGTCGCTGATCAACGCGCGGTTCCGCACCGCGGTCGAGCTTCTCTGGTATCTCGAGCACATGGAATGGTGGTCGCGCTGACGGACCGCGCTGCGCGGCCGCTTCGCCTCGCGAACGCGAAGAGCCCCGCTCCCCAAGAGAAGCGAGGCTCCTGTCGATCCATCGACCTGGTGGGTCGTCCCGCCCTACCAGCTGCGACCTCCACGGCTGCCGCCGCCGCCGTAACCGCCGCCGTAGCCGCCACGGCCACCACGGCCGCCGCCGCCACCGCCGCCGCCGCCGCCGCGACGGTCCTCGGCCTCGTTAACCCGCAGGCTGCGACCATCCATCTCGTACCCGTTCAGGGCGCTGATGGCGGCCGTCGCTTCGTTGTCGTCCATCTCAACGAAGCCGAAACCGCGCGGGCGACCGGTCTCGCGATCGTTGATCAGGGCTACCGAATGCACGGTACCGTGCTGGCCGAAGAGTTGGCTCACATCGTCGTCGGTGGCGGAGAAAGGCAGGTTACCCACATAGATCTTCTTCACGGTCTCACAACTTCCTTTGCCGGTTGCTCCGGCAATCGTAAGCGTTTGGAACCACCGGCCTACTCCGGGAGGTCCCTCGCGCTTCAAACCAACGACCCGGCCGCGTGCCGGATCGTATCCCACAACGAGTGAGGTACCGCTGCGCGGCGGCATGTCCTCGCTCGCTATCACCAGGGCGCACGCTCTCCGTACGACCATCCTGAGGTGTGCTGGGGATGCCAGGCAATCAGAGGATCGTAGCAGACGAAAACGGGTGTCCCAGTCGGGATTCGGGCGAAGAATATACGACACGCGATGAATTGGCAAGAGAAATCCAGCGAACGTGACAGGATATCCCGGCCGTCCGCCGGGTTCCGACCCCGTTGGACGCTGCGCCTGTCACCCGGCTGGAATCACGTATTTCAGCACGGCGGCGTAGTGCAGACCGGTACCGGCGAGGACCCAGAGATGCCATATGGCATGGTGATACGGGAACCCGCGCCAGGCGTAGAAGACCGCGCCCCCGGTGTAGGCTAGTCCGCCAAATAGAAGCCATTGAAGCGCTTGCGACGGAAGCGCCGCCATCAGCGGCTTGACGGCGATGACAATGAGCCAGCCCAGTGCCAGGTAGAAGACCAGCGACAGGCGCCGCCAGGGCCGGCCCAGTACCACTTCGTAGACGATACCGAGAATGGCCAATCCCCAGGCCAGCCCGAAAAGAGTCCATCCCCAGCCGCCGCCCAGGGTGATCAGACAGAACGGCGTATAGGTGCCGGCAATCAGCAGATAGATCGCGCCGTGGTCCAGCAGCTTGAACACTCGCTTGGCCCTGGTGGCCGTCAATGCGTGATAAAGGGTCGAAGCCGCGTAGAGGGTGAACATGGCGGCGCCAAAGACCGTCACCCCGACCAACAGGCGCACGTCCCCTTGCTGGACTGCCTGCACCACCAGCACGACCAGACCGGCCGCGCTGCCCAATGCCCCCAGACCATGGGTGATCGCGTGAGCGATTTCCTCGCCGCGGGAGAACCGTTCGTGCGCAAAAGCGCCGCGCATCGATCAGCTGGCGTCTTTCAACGCTCGCACCAGATCCATTGCCACCGGTCCGTCAGGCGCCGTTCGCCCCGTGAAAGCCAGCCCGAGCACATAGGTTCCGGGCGCAATATCGGGCTCGCACCAGCGCACCCGCGCGACCAGCTCGAACTCACGCGTGACTTGCTTCCCGGCCGGCAGTTCGAGAGTCAGTTCCAAGTCCTCGCCCGGACTCTGCGGTGTTTCGGTCCGCAGCAACAAGCCGCCGCTGGAGACGTCGGCCACCAGACCCACGATCTTGCCGCTCTGACGGCTGTAGACTTCCGCCGGAAATACCTGCGTCATGCGCTCGAAACGGCGTCGTTCATCCATGGCACTCCCCTTGCCGCCGTCCGCGGAAACACGGTCAGCCCGGATCATTCACGAATGACCTGGGTTAGATCAGTTCCGATCCCACGGTCCGCTTCATGAATTGGACACGATCGTAGGCCGCCCCGTCGGGCCACGCGTCCTGCTTCATCTTGCCGCGGAAGGATTCGAGACGCTCGAAGCCCTTGCGGGCCATCCAGGCGCGCAGCTCCGCGGTCATGGTCGCCAGGTGTGCGATCTGACGCTGGTACAGTACCGAAGCCACTTGTACCGCCGCGGCGCCGGCCAGAAGCTGCTTGATCACGGCGGCGCCGTCGTGGATGCCCGTCGATGCAACGATGTCGCAGCCGACCTTGCCCGCAAGCTGGGCCACTGTCCGCAAGGTCAGGTGCATCTCTTCCGGCACGCTCAGCGGCGGCCCGGCGACTACCTGGAAGCGCTCGATGTCGATATCCGGCGGATAGAAGCGATTGAAAAGCACCAGGCCGTCCGCGCCGGCGCGGCACAGTTTGCCTGCCATTTCGGACAAGCTCGAGAAGAAATATCCGATCTTGACCGCGACCGGGATCGAAACCTGTTTCTTCACCTCCGCCACGACGTCGCTATAGATCTTCTCGTTCTCCCCGCCGGTGCGGTCGCGCATGGCCGGCGGCACGAAGATGTTGAGTTCGAGCGCGTCGGCGCCCGCGGTCTCGATCTGGCTGGCGAACTTGGTCCAACTGCGGTTGCTCGCGCAATTGATCGACGCTATCACCGGTATCGCAACCGCTTGCTTCGCACCCTGAATCAGCTTCAGATACTCGCCGACTGCGTTCTGTGTGCCGTACGCTGCGATATAGGCCTGAGCCTCGGCGTGATGGTGGGACTGGTCGGACGCGGCTTGCACCTGCCCCACTTCGGCGGCGATCTGTTCCTCGAAAATGGACTTCAGTACGACAGCGCCCGCGCCCGCCTCGGCGCAGGCGCGGACGTCTCGCACCGAATTGGTCAGACCACACGAACCCACGATGATCGGGCTGGGCAGTTGCAGACCGAGATAGCTCGTAGCGAGGTTGACGCTGGCGGCAGTCATGGCGGTTGTACTCCCGGGTTCCAGGCTCCGGTCGGGCGATCGCTCTATCCTGATTCATCGCGCGTGCCAGGGCAAGGCGAATCCAGGGCCGCGGCGGGAATTCCACGCCAAGCCGGGCCCTTCACGCTGGACCGAATCAACCCCGGTGCGCGATCATTTCGACCTCGACGAGAACGTCTTTTGGCAGACGCGACACCTCGACCACCGAGCGCGCCGGCGGATCGGTAGGGAAGAACCCCGCGTAGACCTCGTTGATGGCCGCGAACTGGTTCATGTCTCGAATGAACACGGTGACCTTGACGACGTCCGCCAAGGTCATCCCACCCGCCTCGACCACAGCCTGCGCGTTGCGTAACGCATGGCCGGCTTGTTCGGCCGCCGTCTTGCCGACGATCTGCATCGAGTCGGGGTCCATCGGTATCTGGCCGGCTGTGAACAGAAAGCCGCCGGCGGCAATCGCTTGGTTGTAGGGACCAATCGCCCCAGGCGCGCGCTTGGTGGTGATGATGCGACGAGACATGGTCGATCCTTTCCCTTTCTCGGCGAACTCGCGACCGCGAATCGCCGACAGTAGTGATTGCTTCACGCCGACGTGACCTCGACCGGTCCGCCGGTTGCCGCCGAGCGGTAGCAAGCGTCGGCGATCGCCAGGGTTGCCAATCCGTCGCGGGCCGTTACCGGCGCGGCGATCCGGCCGAGGATGGCATCGCGCCAGGCGGCCAGAACCCCGGGCAACGTCGCCGCCGCAGGGTCGCCCGCCTCGCGCAACTCATCGCGGCCACGGCGAAGCACCAGATGTCCTGCCAGATAGTCGACGGCTAGTTGACCTTCTTCGCCCACGGCTTCGAGCATGCATGACCGACTTCGCGTGTACTTGCTGACCTCCAGGCTCGCCCAACAACCGTCGTCCAGCTCGGCGTGAGCCAGGAAGAGATCCTCGACGACCGGATTCTGTATTTGTCGCTGGCGCGATTCGACCAGCACGAACTCGCGTCCGGTCAGCCAGCGCGCCAGATCGAAGAGGTGGACCCCGGTCAAAAGGACCGAACCGCCGACCGTGGCCGCCGAATCGCGCTGCCAGGCGAGGGTCGTCGGTTGCAGCCGCTGCGCGAGACGCACCAGGTGCACGCGGCCGAGATCGGGCCACAGCGCGCACGCCCGCTGCAACAGGGGATGCCAGCGCAAAGTCTGGGCGACCATCACCGGTGGCGCGCCGGGAGCCTCCGCCAACGCCGTCAGCTTGCGCGCCTCGACCACTGTACCGGTCATGGGCTTCTCGACCAGCACCGGTTTGCCCGCCGCCAACGCCTGCGCCGCCAGTGCGAAATGAGAACTCGGCGGCGTGGCGACGATCACCGCGTCCACCTCTCCGGCCGCCAGCAGCCGGTCGCCGCTGCCGTACCACGGCACGCCGAACTCGGCGGCCAGGCGCCGGCCGGCGGTTTCGTCGCGGCGACAGAGACCGGCGGCGGCGAGGCCGGGCGCGTCGCCCCGCACGAGGTGGCGCAGGTAGCGCGCGCCGTGATTGCCGGCGCCGATCACGCCTACGCGGATTGTCATGCCGTCTACCTTCGGGTCGATCCGGATCCGCCAGGGTGATCCGAGTCAGTTCGTCACCCGCAGCGTCCGCGAACCGACGGCCCAGAAGACCACGCCCATCGCGAGCAGCACCACCACCGGCGCGATCGCGCCGGCGAGGCCTTGTCCGTAGGTGATCACGTTGTGCAGGCCCTGCATGGCCCACGTCGTCGGAAAGAACTGCCCGACCAGTCGCATGCCCGCGGGCATGATCTCCAGCGGCCACCATGCCCCTCCCAGTGCCGACAGTACCATGCCGAACAGCCAGACGAGGCTCTCCGCTTGCTGCGGCGTTCGCAGGAAACCGCTGATCAACAGGCCGAGGGCGGCGATACAGGCACAATAGGCGACGATGACCGCCCCGGCGCCAAGCAGGTACGGCGCCCAAAGGAAATCCAGGCCCAGCAGGCCGAGCCGGCTCATGAGATCAGTGATCACCACCAGGATGGCCGCCTGCGCAACGCCGAGCAGGATCAGACCCAGCGTCTTGCCCAATAGCACCTGCCGCATCGACAGCGGCGTGGTCGCCAGACGCCGTAACGTGCCCTGTTGGCGCTCGCGCGTCAGGGCTTCGCAGCCGCCGATCAGCACCGTCATCACCACGAACATCACGAGCACGCCGGGGACGCTCTGTTGGGTACCGCGCGGCACGGGTCTGCCCCTGCCGGCGAAGCCGGCCTCGACGGCGACACGGCTCGGCTCGGCCACCAGATCGGGGAATCGCCCCTGCATGGCGCTGTCGACCGTTGCGGTATCCAGTTCCGGACCGATCCGCGGTCCGCCTTCCGCGCTGGACCAGCGCCAGAGATTACTCAGAAACCGCACCTGGGCCTGATGCAGGCGCACGCCCGCGGCCAGGTCATAGAACTCATCGCTGCGCGCGCGCGCTGTCAAGTCGATCTGCGTTCGCCGGCCATGGAGCACTCGTAGCGTGAAGCTGTCGGGAATGGTCACGAACCGTGTCCGCAGCACGGTGGTCTCGGCCGCCGCCGCGGTGTAGACCGTCGCGTCGAAATTCTCGCCGCGCAACTGGGCGGCGAAGGCTGAAGCCAGAAAATCACCGTCGCGGTCAACGACCGGTAAACCGACCAGGACCTGTGCGTCGCGGCCGCCCGCGTTGACCAGGGCGAAGAAGAACACGAAGCCGAGCGGCATCAAAAACAGGAAGAAGATGTTCGACCGCTCCGACAAGTGCTGCCGCAGATCGTGCAGGGCGACGTGCCAGAGGCTGCTCATCGCAGCACCTCCCGCAGACGGCGCCGCATGAGCAGCTGTCCCAGGCCGACCAGGATCACGCCGACAACGGCTAACAGGACGGTTCGCGGCACGACCACCGCGACGGCCGCCTGACGCACCATCAGATCGAGAAAGCCTTCAACCGCCCAGTAGTTGAGCGTGAACAGCGAGAGCGGCCGCACCGCCGCGGGCAGGGATTCGGCCGGGAACATGCTG
>JAQULN010000093.1 GCA_028718575.1 Candidatus Krumholzibacteriia bacterium
AGATAGAGCAAGATATCGACTTCGGCGATCTTGGTCTGCCCGTCGTCGTCCGGCAGCAGGTACGGCAACAGGTAGGCGGAATCCGGGTGATCGAACACCGAGAAATCGTAGTTGACCAGGATCGACGAGGCGTCCCGGCCGGTGCTGCCGAGATACAACACCTCGGTGCCGTCGAGCGGCGCCGTGGGCTCGACGACGTCCAGCACCCCCAGGTGGGACATCTGATCGCGGGTCAATGCGCGCAGAACCGTGTCGATCGCCGTCTGCCCGAGGCCCGCGCCGACCGGGTTGGGATCTTCGCTGGTACAGCCGCCCCAGGCGGCGAACGCCGCGAGCGCCGCCAACCAAAGGACTACGGTGTAGAGTGCGCGTCGCCGCCAACGTCCAGGCATCCCGCGAACCTCCGCCTCCCGACCGCATCGCTCCGGGAACGAATCATCCGGTCGGCTGGGGTGTATGACCGCCATGCGCGCCGGCCGGCAGCGCTGACAACACGTTCGCCCGGCCGCGAGTTCCGCCGGGTCACGGCGCCGCTTGCGGCCGGGCCGCCAGGCTGACCCGCCGGTAGCCGCTCTCCTTGATCAAGTCGATGAGCGCCACGACCGCGCCGTGCTCGGCGTGTTCGTCGGCGCGCAGCACGATCCGGTCCTCGCCCGTCGCCGCCTGCAACCGGCGCAGATTCTGGCGCAGCTGCTCGCGCTCGACCGCCTCACTATCGAGATAGATCCGGCCATCGCGCGTCAGGTAGACGACGGTCGGCGCGACCGCGACGTCCTCCGCCACGGACGAACGCGGCAACGTGAGCTCGATGGCAGGTTGGTCCCGAAACGTGCTCGACACCATGAAGAAAATCAGCAGCAAGAACATCACATCGATCAAGGACGTGATGTTGATCATGATTCCGCGCCCTTGCCTGGAGGGCAGGAACTGCATGACTAGACCGCTCCTGCGCCGAGGCGCTGCCTGCGCGACCGCAGCGTATCGAGCATGCGCGTCGCGTAGACCTCGAGTTCGAAGACGATGCCTTGCGCCCGACTCTCGAGCCAGTTGTATCCCACCAGCGCCGGAATGCCGACGATCAGGCCCGCCGCGGTCGTGACCATGGCTTCACTGATACCGCTGGAGAGGACCTCGGGATTGCCCAATCCAGCCTGCGAGACGACGGCAAAGACGCGAATCATCCCGACCACGGTGCCGAGCAGACCCAGCAGCGGCGCCACCGCCGCAATGGTCTCGAGCACTCGCAGGTTCCGCAAGAGCCGCACGCCTTCCTGGCGGCCCGTTTCCTGCAAGACGTCGCGCGTGATCTCCCACGCATTGTCCGCGTTGTCCAAGCCGGCCCGCACCAGGTTGGCGAAAGGCCCAGGGTGCCGGTCACAGACGGCGTAGGCCACCGAGAAATCGCTGGCGCGCGGCAGGGTCTCCACCGTGCTGACCAACTCGGGAACGACGATGCGGCCGTGCCGCAACACGAACAGGCGCTCGAAGAACACCGCCAGCCCCACCAGCGAACACAACGCGATGGGGATCATCAAGTAACGTCCCGCGAGGATCAAGTCCCACATCTGGCCACGTTCCCTCTGTAGCGGCGACCCCGCGGAATTGTCCAAGTCCCGCGCAGATCCGCCAATGGTCTGACAATCAGCCGTGGTCCGTCAAGCAGCCGGCGATATCAAGATCAGCCAAGAAAAAACCGGCGCTCCCGATCGCCGGCGACGTGCAGGGAGTTCACCGCTTCCATGCAGGATAGTGCAGCCCTAAAAGGATCACAAGGTGATCTTCGGGGAAGTCCGGCGGCAACGGCGCATAGGGAGCGAACGCCTGCAGGGCCGCCACCGAGGCGGTGTGCAGGGATTCGTGCCCTTGGCGTTCCAATACGTCCAGGCCGCTGGGGCGACCGTCGCGCTCGACGACCAGGCGAATGCGCGTATAACCGTCGATGATCCCGAGCCGATAAGCATAGGGAGCGATCCAGGACCGGTGCAGATCGCTGGCGAAGCGCCGCATCCAGGGGGCGAAATTCCATTCGTACGTGTTCAGCGAGAAGTCGCCGTCCAGGTTGACGTTGGTGCCGACACGACTTTGCTCGAGCTGCCGAAAATCGAAGCCTCGATCGCCGGGCGCTTGCTGGCGTCCCTCCTTGAGCAACGACGGCACCTGTTGCTCGGCGACCCAATCTTCGAAATCGGCGCGCTGGGTTCCGTCACGGGTCCGGTCCGCGGCCGCCGGCTTTTCGGGATCGGCGAGATCCGCGATGGCTTGCTCGCCGTGCGGCGACGCTTCGGCGCTTGGCAACGGCGCCGCATCCTGCCGCGGGCGTTCCGCCGGCCGCGGCGACGGCGACTGCGGCAAAAAAGCAGGCGCTTCGACCGTCACGCCCTCAGCGCCGGCCAGGTTTTCCGGATCGACGGCGACCTGCGGGAACTCGGCGTCGCGCTCGGTCCCCGGCTGCTCGCCGGCCTGTCCGCCCGGCAAGCGGTCGGCGGCCCGGCTGTCTCGCATCGCAAGGAAATCGGCGCGGTCCGGGCGTTCGGCGGCCAGGCGATCGGGAATCTCGGTATATTGACGCGGCTGGTCCGCGGGCTGATCGGCGGGCGATGCGGGGTCCGGTACCAAGAGCAGTTCGACGGTCGGTTCGGCGGCCCGAGCCGACGGCGTCCAGGTGGGCAGGAACTCGATCTGCCAGGTCAGAACGGCCAGAACGCCGTGCAAAACCAGCGAGAGGCAGAAGGCTGCCCGCAGAAGCTTGCGATCGGTCACAATCGAACCTTGATCCAGTCTGCTCAGGACGCGACCATAGACTAGGCCCGGTCTCTGGTTGCGGGCCAGACGCCCAGCTTGAATCTACCGTGTCCAGGCCGCAAGGCAAGTCTGGCTCGCGGCGACCGGCCGGCCTTGGCGCCGGCGCGGCGTCCGGCCCGGAGAGAACGCATGACCACACCGGAACCAACGGCGCGACGAGATTGGCGGGAACTGGCGCGCCGCCTGCCCGCAGCCGCCGGCGGTGTGCTCGTCCTCTGTCCCATGTCCGAGCTGACGACCCTGCGCATCGGCGGCCCTGCCGGTCTGGTTTGCCCGGTGCAGAACGTCGACGCGGCGCAAAGGTTCCTGGAGCTGTCCGACCAGCAGCGTTTGCCGTGGACGCGTCTCGGCGGCGGCAGCAACATCCTGGCCGACGACAGCGGCTATGACGGGCTTGTCTTGTGGGTGCAGACGCGGGGGTTCGAAGTGCGGCGGGACGCCGTACGGGTCGGCGCGGGGTGGGATTTCGACGCTCTCATCGTCGAAACCCTGCGCCTCGGATTGACAGGCCTGGAGTTCGCGTCGGGAATCCCGGGCACCGTCGGCGGCGCTCTCGTGGGCAACGCCGGCTGTTATGGGCACGAAATCGGCGGTTTCCTCGCCGAGGCCACGGTGCTGCGGGCGGACGGGCGCCAGGCGGTGCTGGGCCCCGAGGATTTCGCGTTCTCCTATCGAAACTCCGCACTCAAAGATAGTGGCGACGTCGTCCTGGAACTCGTGTTGGCGCTGACGCGCGGCGACGCGGCGGCCGCGGGGCAATGCCGGGCCGAGCATCTCGCAGACCGCCGCCGCAAGCACCCATGGCGCCAACCGAGCGCAGGCAGTTACTTCAAGAACCTCCCGCCGCGCGAGCCGGGCGGACGCCGGCGATCCGCCGGCGAGCTCCTGGAGGCCGCTGGCGCGAAAGCCATGCGCGAGGGAGGCGCCGCGGTGTTCTCCCGCCATGCCAACATCATCGTCAATACCGGCGGCGCGAGTTCGTGCGACGTCCTGCGCCTGGCCGCGCGCATGAAAGAAGCGGTACGCGAGAAGTTCAACGAGACACTGGAAGAGGAGGTCCGCTATCTCGCGACACCGGGCGCAAGCCGCGATCCTGCCTGAAATTAAGTTCCAGTTGACACTCCCGGCCGCGAACCTGATTTTAAGTACGGAGCAGCGACAGCCGCGAGCCTCCGGTATGCGCTCCGTTGCCCCTGGTCTTCGCGTTGATGCCAAAAAACCGGGTCAGTTCCGACGGGAGCACGTCCATGGCCAAGCAGTTCGTCTTTTTTTGCAGCGTTGCCATCCTCCTGATCAGTGGTCTCGCGTCGGCCCAGAACCAACCGGAAGAAAAGGTCTTCAATCTCGTCGTCGGCGAGAGCGTTACCGAAGAGGTCGCCGAGGACTCTGCGCCCGTCGAAGTCTATATCCCCGCCATCGAACCCGGTTCTTGGGATCTGACGCTGACCCTCGGCTATTTCCTCATGGAGAAACGGCTGTTGCAATACGACAAGATCGTCTACAAGACGACGAACGAGCATCTTTATTACGGCGATGTCGAGCTTGTCAGCCAGTCGGCCTTCAACCCGATCCTGCGCCTGGGGTATCACCTGACCGCTTGGCTGGGCCTGGAAACTCAGCTCGGCATGACCCTCTCCGAGATGCGCGGCTCGATCGCCAACCCTCACCGGGTCGCTCCGATCGGAGACAACGCCCCGGAAGAGCTGGAGTCGATCGGCGTTTACGACCCGCAGAATCGTTCGACGCTGGTGTTTTTAGGCAACCTCAACGGCGTCTTGTATCCGTTCAATCTGGACGGCGACGGCCGCGGGCGCTTCCATCCCTACATCACCGGCGGTCTGGGCTACGCCTACTACAACCTCGACACCGATTACATCGATGATCCGGCAACCAGCATCAATATCAACGCTGGCCTTGGCGTCAACTTCATTGCCGACAAGCTGATCACGTTGCGCGGCGAGATCCTCTACCACCGCCATACCATCGAGTTCGAGCCGGCCGCTGTCTTCGACAGCCGTGACGACGGCACGGTTCTCATTCCTGTCTATCGTTTCGACGATTTCGGCAATTATCGGCGGGTCGAATCTTACCGCAAAACCACCATGAGCGGATTGACCTGGCAAGTCGGCTTCGCGGTCAATTTCTGATTCTGCAGGCGGCGCTGCCGCGCTTCGCTTCGACGGGCGCCGGCTATCGACGGACCTGCCGGCTATCGACGGTCTTGCCGGCTGCGGTCCGTTGCTCACGCATCGTCCTGACCAAGGGCTTCGTATCGGTATTGGACGGCCTCCTGCACATCGGCGGCGATGACCTCGCGGCGCCCGTCCAGCGCCGCGATGGTCCGCGCGACACGGCATGCCCGCAGCACGCCGCGAATGGACAGTCCCAGCGGCACCCGACTGCGTTCGAGCACGTCGACAGCCGCTTGATCCAGTCCGTGGCCGCGAATGCGCCGGGCGAGCGGCCAGGCGGCGGGCGGCGGGCGGAATTCGCCGAGCAAACGCCGCGCCTCTTGCAGACAGGCCTGGGCCGAACCGCCGGCCGGATCCTGTCCGACCGGCGCTAGCAACGGCGCGGACTGGCCGTCCCCCATTTCCACGGTAAGATCGAAGCGATCGCGCAAAGGCCCGGACAACCTGGCGCGATAACGAGCGCGATCGGTCGCGGCGCACGTGCACGCGCGGACGCGGCTGCCCACGAATCCACAACGGCAGGCGTTGGCTGTCGCCACGAGCTGGAACGAGGCTGGAAACGCGCAGTGGCCCGCATTGCGCGCAATGCGCACGACCCCCTCGGTCAACGGCTCGCGCAAGGCGTCGAGCGTCTGGCCGCCGAATTCTGGCAGCTCGTCGAGTAGTAAGATCCCGCGATGGGCCAACGTCACTTCACCGGGCCGCAGGCGCGCGCCGCCACCCAGCAAGCCGGCCGTCGTGATCGTATGATGCGGCGCGCGCAGCGGCGGCCGCCGGACCAAACCCGGAGTGGTCAAAAGGCCGGCGGCGCTGTGGATGCGCGTGACCGCCAGTGCTTCCTCCGGCGTCAGATCCGGCAGAAGCTGCCAGAGCAAGTGCGCCAGCCGGGTCTTCCCCGCGCCAGGCGGTCCAAGCAGCAGGAGATGATGGCGGCCGGCAGCAGCCACAATCGCGGCGCGGCAGGCCAATGGTTGCTGCGCCAGATGGCCGAGCTGCAGCGGTCGCAGCCGGGCCGGCGTCTCGAGGTCGCGGTCGCGGCCGTCGGTCCGGCCGCGGTCTTCGCGCTCCGGACGCTCGGCCGCCGGCGCGGTTCCGCGCAGGTACCAGTCGACCGCCTCTCGCAGCGATCGCACGGCCACGACCTCGATCCCCGGCACCAGGCGCGCTTCCCAGGCCTGTCCGGCGGGAACGGCGACCGTCGTGCCGCCGCGCGACCGCACATCCAGGACGATGGGCAACAATCCTCGCACCGGGCGCACCTCGCCGAACAACGAGAGTTCGCCCAGCAGCACCCCCCGTTCCGGACCGGGAACGGTCTCGCCGAGCCGCGCGCGCTCGGCCGCGACGACCGCCACTGCGATGGCCAGGTCGTGGCCGGAACCCTCCTTGCGCACGTCGGCCGGCGCCAGATTCACCGTCACGCGGCCCGCCGGCAGTCGATAGCCGCTGTTGCGCACGGCCGCCAGCACCCGCTCGCGGCTCTCGCGTACGGCGGTGTTCGGCAAGCCCACCAGATGGAACGCGGGCAGACCTCGACAGAGATCCACCTCGACGTTGACCTGACAGCCATCGATACCCTGCAGCCCACCAGTGCGGACAACGGTGCCCATGCACGACCTCCGCCGCCGGACAGGCAATCGCCGGACCCGCACCGGCAAGCCGAGCGGCGCCGCAGCAGCAGCCGGCCGGCGCCAAGAGAACGCGATGCGGGTGTCGACGGTTGTTGACGGCACCGGGCATGGATGTCGCCGCGCTCGCGGATCCCGCCGGTACCGCAGCGAGGCGCACAACAGCGCGCGGGGCCCCTGCGTTGAGGGACCCCGCGCGCGATTCACTGCGGGTCGATACCGGCCGACTGGCCGCCGGTCGTCGCTACGAACACCAGACGCTTCGGCGCGGTCCTCGCAAGCCGCTGACTATCCGGAGTGCCGCGAACCCGGCAGGTGCGACATCATTCCGCCTGCAGGCGGCAGACTACAGATCCTGGGGGCGCACCGTCTTGCGGCCATTGGCCAGCGCGCGCTTCTCCGCGGTCTTGATCAGTTCGCGAACCTTGGCGTCCAGGGCATCATAAAACTCGCCGCTGACGTTGCATTCCTTGACGGCTTCCTTGGTCTTGCTCTTGCTGATAATCAGATCTGCCATGAGGGGTCCTCCCTAACGCTTGGGTCTTATTGGCGCGCCTGCGGCCCGGTCGGGCAAACAGCCGCTGCAGGGCTCCGTCTCGCAAATCAAGCCGCTGTCGGCATGATAGCAGCCTTTCGCGTGCCGGCACACAATCGTCTCGACATGCTACACTGTCAAGCATAAGTTTGGACTTACGCAATCCCGCGCAACCCGTCGCTGGGGCCGTTCCGGCCCGCTTTCAGGGGGTTTTTCGTGATGAGCACCAACCGGGTCCTGGCGTACTTGGCCGAACACCAGCAACGCCATCTCGAGCAGTTATGCGACTGGCTGCGTATCCCGTCGATCAGTTCGGTCGCCGAGCACCGCGACGACGTGCGGCGAGCCGCCTCGTTTGCCGCCGACGAATTGCGCGACCTCGGTCTGGCGACCGAGATCATCGAGACCGGCGGCCACCCGCTGGTCTACGCCGAGAGCGAACAACGGCCCGACCGCAAGACGCTGCTGTTCTATGGCCACTACGATGTCCAACCGGTCGTTCCGCTCGATTTGTGGCAACAGCCGCCGTTCGAGCCTCTTCTGCGCGACGGCAGGATCTACGCGCGCGGCGCCAGCGACGACAAAGGCCAAGTCTATTGCCATCTGAAGGCGGTGGAGGCGTACGTCAGGCAGAACTTGCCCCTGCCGGTCAATGTCAAGTTCATCATCGAGGGGGAAGAGGAATGCGGCGGGCACGGCATCGAGCGATTCACCGACGCCAACCGCAAGCGGCTCGCCTGCGACGCGGTCGTGATCAGCGATACGACCTTGTACAACGCCGAAACACCGGCTGTCTGTTACTCGCTGAAAGGCCTCAGTTACTTCGAGATCCGGTTGCGCGGGCCGGCAGCCGACCTGCATTCGGGCAGCTTCGGCGGCACGGTCCAGAATCCCGGCAACGCCATCTGCGAGATCGTGGCTCAATTGAAAGATGGAGACGGTCGCTGCCGCGTGCCCGGATTCTACGATGACGTCCTGGATCTTGACGCCGCCGAACGCGCCGCGTTCGCCGCGCTGAACTACACCGATGACGTGCTCCGCGAGGAAACCGGCGCGCCCGGTCCCTTCGGCGAGCGCGGCTACACCACGCTCGAGCGCATGTGGGCCCGGCCGACCTGCGACGTCAACGGACTGAGCAGCGGCTACGGCGGCGAGGGCGCCAAGACGATCATCCCGGCGACCGCGGTGGCCAAAGTCTCGATGCGCCTGGTGCCGAAGCAACGACCCGCCGCGATCGCCGCGGCCTTCCAACGCTACGTCGAGTCGATCTGCCCGCCGGGCGTGCAGTGCGAGGTCGTGAATCTGCACAACGCCGACCCGGTGCTGATCGAGCGCGACGCGCCGCTGATGCAAGCGGGGTTGCGCGCACTGGCCGCCGGGTTCGAGGCGCAGCCGGTCTTCGTTCGCGAGGGCGGATCGATTCCCATCGTAGGCACGTTCCAGCGGTGTCTGCAGGTGCCGGTGCTGCTGCTGGGGTATGGGTTGTCCACCGACAATATCCATAGTCCCAATGAGAAACTCGAGATCCGCAACTTCGCCTGTGGCTGTCGGACCTCCGCGCTGCTTTTCAAGGAGACCGCAGCCCCGGTTTGACAGGACCCGAACTTGCGGGTAGTTTTCCGCGCTCGGGCGTCCCCTTCGTCTAGTGGTCAGGACACCGCCCTTTCACGGCGGCGACACGGGTTCGAACCCCGTAGGGGACGCCAGCGGCGCCAACCTCCCGCGGCCGGACCTGAGCCCAGGCCGACAACGCGGCCTCGCCAGCGCCGACTCTACATCCGTCAGGACACCATGGTCGACGACCGCCGCAGCCTGCAGGGAGTCCTCTACGGTCTCGCCGCCTACGTCTGGTGGGGCCTTAGCCCCCTCTATTTCA
>JAQULN010000094.1:0-407 GCA_028718575.1 Candidatus Krumholzibacteriia bacterium
CGCCCGCGCGCGCCGCTTGCGGCCGGCGGAGCGGCCCGAGCCGGCGGCGATGGTTCATCGATGACCTCACTTCGCTTCACCACCCCAGGTTGCCCGCAGGCCGAACTGGTGGGTGCTGTCGAGCACGCCGCCCCCGGTTGCGAAACCGTAGTCGAGAGCCATGCCGCGGAACGCGTAGCCGAAGCCCGCGCCCAGCTTGCTGGGCTCGGTCATGACGCCCGCCCGCAGACAGAAGCCCGTGACCACCTCGATCTCGATCCCGCCGCGCCACTGGACCGGATCGTGCTGCGTGACCTGGACCTCGCAGGTGGTGATCACACCGCTATAGGGTTCGTAGGCAGCCCCCATGTGCAGGCGCTGGGGAATCTCCTCCTCGTCCTTGCCGATCTTCGGAACGTTGAGATTGC
>JAQULN010000094.1:417-9022 GCA_028718575.1 Candidatus Krumholzibacteriia bacterium
GAGATTGCGCACGAGGATTCCCAGCCGGGTCCGGTCGTGTAGGACAGCGAGCAAGGCAGCGTCCACGCCGACCGCGGTCGCGCTGCCCGGGTCCAGGCCGCTGATCGTCTGGCCGAACTCCAGGCGATAGACATTCAGCCCGTAGCCGAACGACACCGAGGAGTGCAGATCCCGGTAGAGGTAGATACCGTGCGCGAAGGTGAAAGTGGACTCCTTGAGTAGGTCCGTGTTCTCGTACTCCACCTTGAATTGGCGGAAGCCGAAACCCGCGTAACCCAACCGCCCCGGCAGGCGCTGGGCGGCGCCCAGAACGTAGAGCCGGCTGAAGTCCAGGCCGAACGGCTGCGTATAGCTCAGGGCCACGCTGCCGGCCCCCTGCGTTTCGATGAGGCCGGCGGGATTCAAGAAGCCGCCGAAGGCCGCGTCCGGCACGGCGACGCCGGTCTCGCCCATGGCGCGGGCGCGCGGGCTGACCGACAGGTTCTCGAACGACGCCAGCGCAGGCGCGGCCGTCACCGCGAGCAGCGCCGCCAGCAGGATCGTTGCAGTTTTGCGGTCCATCCTTGTCCCTCGCTACTTCAGGCGCGTGGCCACGACCACGGGCGCGGTCTTGATGGTTCTCTTGCCGGTGGCCGGGTCCACCGCTTGCAAGTGGATCACATACATGCCGGCGCGAACTCGTTCGAAGGTCGAGTCGCGGCCGTCCCAACGGACTTCCGCCGGCGCCCGGCCGTTGTAGCGGCTGTCGTATAGCGACAGCACGAGGCGGCCGTCGAGGTCGAAAATGCGGAGTTTGGTCTCGTGCCGCGAGTTCGTGGTGAAAGAGAAGACGAACTCCTCCAAATCGGGCAGGAAGGTCTTCGGCGGCACCGTCAGCGTCACCCCGCCGGCGACGCCGCCGCCGTCCCGCGGTCGTGCCGGGTCGTAGGCTCGGATCGCAAACGTGCTGGGCAACGGTTCACCCACTTCGTCGCGCCCGGCCACGCCGTTGCCCGGCGGGCCGGGTTGGCCGGTTTCGTCCATATCGATGCGATGGTAGGAAGAGCCGAACGCCGGGATCTCCAAGAACGGTTGTTGGCTCGTTACCGCCGTCTCGTTCTGATAGGTTTCACCGCCGATCGTCACGCCCGTCTTGCTGAAGCGATTGCTGGCGACGTTGCCCCAGAAGAACACGTCGACGTCCGTCACGAGATTACTCACGCCGTCCCAGTAATAGAGCACGATGGTCTCGGACGTGTTGGTCAACGTCGGCGGATTCTGGTCTGAAGAGCCCACGATGCTGTTCGGCCCGTCGACATCGCCGAAGACGGGCCGCATGCGCGGCGCCGGTCCGGTGCCGAACAGCTCCAGATGCGGCAGGAATCCAAAGTGGTCGTAGTAGGGCAGCGAACCGGCGATCGACACCACGATGGTATCGCCGGCGGCAATCGTGAAGCCGTTGGGAAAGCGCGCGTGAAAATCGTAGAAGTCGCCGCCGCCGATCGTGCTCTGGGACGGGCTGCCTTCGGCGATGCGCCAGTAGTATTGGCTGCCGGTCGCATAGATAGCGTCGGTCAGGTAGTAATCGCTCAGATCGACGGCGAAGCCGTTGGGATTGGCGATCTCGACGTATTCCTGATCGGTGCCCAGGATCGAGATCTCGGTGATCAGCAGCTTGTGCGCCTCGCCGGGCTCGGGCGGGTCGGCGATGGTGACGGCCTCGGTTCCGCCGCCGGCAGGATAGACCGCCTCGCCGCCGCCCTGATCGCCGACCACGACGCGCCAGGCGATCACCGTGCCGGCCGGAAACTCGCCGAGGTTCGCCTCCCAGTAGCCGCCTCCGGCGTCGACCGCTTCGAGGCTGAGCTCCGCGCCGCCGTCGACGGTGTAGTAGACCGTGACCGCGCTGATCGGTTCGGAACCGGCCTGAACGCGAATCCGCAGGGTGACATCGCCCTCGCTGTACGGGTTCTGCACGCTGGCCGAGAGGATCTGCGGCGGCCCCTCCGCGGACGGTTGCGCCGGATCGTACGCCAGGATCGCAAACGTGCTGGGCAATGGCTCGCCCACCTCGTCGCGGGCGTCGACGCCGTTGCCCGGCGGTCCGGGCTGGCCGGTCTCGTTCATGTCGACGCGGTGGTAGGAGGAGCCGAAATCAGGCACCGTCAGGAACGGTTGCTGGCTTTCGACCGCCGTTTCGTTCTGGTACGTCTCGCCGCCGACTGTGACACCGGTCTTGCAGAAACGGGCGCTGACCGTGGTGCCCCAGAAGAAGACGTCGATATCCGTCACCAGATCGCTCTCGCCGTCCCAGTAGTAGAGCACGACGACCTCGGAGGTGTTGGTCAACGTCGGCGGGTTCTGGGCGGACGAGCCGACGATGCTGTTCGGCCCGTCGATATCGCCGAAGACCGGCCGCATGCGCGGCGCCGGGCCGGTGCCGAACAGCTCCAGATCCGGGTAGAAGCCGAAGTGATTGAAGAACGGCGTCGAACCGGCGATCGACACCACGATCGAGCCGCCGGCGGCGATGGTGAAGCCGTCGGGAAAGCGCGCGTGGAAATCGTAGAAATCGCCGCCGCCGACGGTCGTCTGGCTCGGGCTCCCCTCCGCGATACGCCAGTAGAACTGGTTGCCGGTCGCGTAGACGGCATCGGTCAGATAGTAGTCGCTGAGATCAACGGCCACGTCGGTGGGGTTGTAGATCTCCACGAACTCCTGGTCGGTGCCGAGGGTCGCGATCTCGGTGATCAGCAACTTGTAGGCCGTCCCTGGTTCGGACGGCTCGCTCACCGTGAACTCCAGCGTGCCGCCGCCCTCGGGCCAGACCGCCTCGCCGTCGCCTGCGTCGCTCGCGACCAGGCGCCAGGCGATCTCGGTGCCCGCGGTGTGCTGGCCGAAACCCGCCTCCCAGTAGCCGCCGCCCGCGTCGCTGGCGGCCTCGTCCTGTTCTACGCCGCCATTGACGCTGTAATACAGAGTGACCGTGTCGATCGCCTCGGACCCGGGCTGGACCTGCGCGCGCACCGTGATCTCCGCGCCGGCCGTGGCATTGAGCACGCTGGCCGAGAGGATCTCCAGCGGCGCTTGTTCCGGCAACTGCCCGGGAGTGTAGTCAGCCACGGTGAAGGTGCTCATGAACGGCTCGCCCACCTCGTCGCGGGCGTCGACGCCGTTGCCCGGCGGGCCTGGCTGGCCGGTCTCGGTCAGGCTGATCCGGTGGTAGGACGAGCCGAACGCCGTGCTCGTGGTGATCGGCTGTTGGTTCTCAACGGTTGTTTCATCCTGGTACGTCGCCTCGCCGACCGTAACGCCCGTCTTGGTGAAGCGGGTGTTGGTGCTGGTGCCCCAGAAGAACACGTCGATGTCGGTGACCAGATCGCTCGCGCCGTCCCAGTAGTAGAGGACCAGACTCTCGGACGCGTTGGTCAACAGCGGCGCGGTGGAACCCACGATACTGTTCGCCCCTTCCGGATCGCCGAAGACCGGGCGCATCTTCGTCGCCGGACCGGTCCCTTGCAGTTCCAGATCGGGATTGACGCCGAAGTGATTGAAGAACGGCGTCGAACCGGCGACCGAGATGACGATCACCTCGCCGGCGGGCACAACATAGCCATCGGGAAAGCGCGCGTGAAAATCGTTGAACACGCCGCCGCCGATCGTGGCGGCCGACGGGCTGCCTTCGGTGATGCGCCAATAGAACTGGTTATCCGGCGCATGGATGGCGTCGGTCAGGTAGTAATCGCTGAGATCGACATCGACCGCGTTGGGATTGTAGATCTCGATGAACTCCTGATCGGTACCCTGAACCGCAACCTCGGTGATCAGCAGTTTCACCGCCTCGCCGGTCTGCCTGGGTCGAGCGTCCTGGGCCAGGGCCGCGATCGGCCACAGCAAGATGAGCACCAGCGCCGGCACCAGGCCCGGTCGCCGCTGCAGGAATCTCCGCACTCGAGACATGGAGGCACTCTCCCGTAGGGTTCTGGCGTCAGCGGGCGCCGGGCGCCCGGTACCCGGCCGCGGCCGGAGGCGAGGTAACGGCGACAGTACCGCCAGCGAGCTAGAAAAATCAAGCCTCCAACTCGTAAAAATCCTCGAAGACAGGATATCTTGTATCCTGACCCGCCGCGGTACAGTATCGAGCGGACGGGCAGCCGGAAACCACGACTGCATCACGGAAAGCGATCTCGCCATGCTCGATGATCCGTTCGCATCCCTCGTGCGCCGGCAGGTGCGGCACGCCCGCCTGCTGCGAGTCGGACGCACGCTGCTGCGGCCGCTGCAGCCGTCGCGGCTCGGCCGGCGCCGCGAGGGGCCGCCGAATCTGGTGCTGATCGGTGTCGATACGCTGCGGCGCGACCACGTGACCGCAGCGTTGACTCCGCACCTGCAGCGCCTCGCGGCCGACGGGGTCGACTTCAGCGACGTGACGTCGCCCGCGCCGTGGACCCTGCCCGCGTTCGCCGGCGCGCTCACCGGCCTCGCGCCGTCGTTGCACGGCGCTCAACTCGTGGGCGAGGTCCGTAACATGGACACGCAACCGCCCCGACGCCTGCGCGACGACGCCGGCACCCTCGCGCGCCACCTGGGCCGCCGCGGCTACGCGACCTGCGCCTTCTACGCCAACCAGTTCTTCGCCTTCGGGCTCGCGGAGAGCTTCCAAACCCACCGCTACCTCAACCTGCGGGCCGACGATCTCTTGGCGACAGCCGCCGACTGGATTCGGCGGCACGCCGACCGCCCGTTCTTCTGCTTCGTGCTCTTGAACGACCCCCACGAGCCCACGACCCCCCCTCCCGATCTGCTCGCAGACGAACTCGCGGCGCTCGAGTTGCCGCCGGCCGCGCCGCAGGAACTGCGGCACCTGGCCCGCTGGGGCGACCCCGCCCGGCCCGAAGCGCACCTCGGCCTGTGCGGCTGGCCGCTGCCCGCTGCCGCGCAGCGCTCACGCGAGCTCAAGCGCGCCGTCTATCGCGCGACCGTGCGGGCCAGCGACCGCGCCATCGGCCGCTTCGCCGACCGCCTGGACCGCTGGGGGCTCGGCGCGCACACCCTGCTGACCGTGTTCAGCGACCACGGCGAGGAATTCTGCGACCACGCCGCCGAGGCCTGCGCCTGGGACCACGATCCGCGCCGGGTGCGCGGCATCGGGCACGGCCACACGCAGTTCCAGGAGTTGTTGCACGTGCCCTGGGTGAGTTGGGGCGCCGGCGTGCCGGCGCACGGGCCGATCGCGCGGCCCGTCTCGCTGCTGGACCTGGCGCCGACCCTGGCCGACTGGCTGAGCTGTGGTCCGTTGCCCCTGCCGGCGGTCGAGATCGACGGACTTGTGGGGCGCTCGCAGGCCGGCCGCGACGCGGCGGCGAGCGGCGAGGTCCGCACACTGCTCGCGGAGGCCTGCGCCTTCGGGCCGGACATCGTCGCCGTGCGGCAAGACGGCTGGAAGCTGATCGCCCACCGCGACGGGCGCGTGCTGGGTCTGTATGACCTGGCCGCCGATCCCCGCGAACGCGACGATCGGCACGCGGCGGAGCCGGAGCGCCTGCGGCGCCTGCAAACGGTGCTCGCGGCCTGGCGAACCAAGCTGCCCGCAACGGCGGCCCGCGGGCCGACAGACGCCGCCAATGGCGGCTGGTCGCAACTCGACAGCGAGGTCCGCAAGCGGCTGAAGGACCTCGGCTACGGCGAGTAGCGGACGCTCACCGGCGCAGGAACGCCTCCGCGGTGATGCCCTGCAAACCATCCCAGTTGCGCTCTTCCATGGCCAGCACCGCGTGGCACGCGTCGCAGTCCGTGGTGATCATCGCACCGGTCGCGGCCTCGTGCCGCCCGTCGTGGCAGCGGAAGCAGCCGCCGGTGCCGAACTCGCCGAACTCGTCGAAGTGCGATAGATGGCTCGGATACGTGTTCCAGGTGATGCGCATGCGCGGCCAGACGTTGCGCTCGAGGATCGCCGCGAGCGCGGCGGCCGTCGCCGGCAACGACGCTTCCAAGGCGGCCAGGTCGCCGGGATATTCGGCGGCGTAGATCGCGCGCAGGCGGTCGGCGACGAGCGCGGCCGTGTCGCTGTCGGGCTCGATTTCGCGCAACACGCGCTCGGCTTGCCGCCGCAGCCACGGCACCGCCGAGTCGAGCTTGCCTGTCGCGAGCGCCAGGTCGACCGCGCGGTGCGGCAGGTCGTAGATGTGAGTCGGCCGGTTGTGGCAGTCGAGGCAGTCCATCACGCGCCAGGAGCCTTGTCGCTCGTGCTGATCGGCATCGTCGCGCAGGTAACGGATCTCGCCGGCGGGCGTGCTCTGGACGACCTCGACGATCTCCAGCCGCTCGCGGTCGACATGCCGGTAGCGGACCTCGTTGCCGGGATCGACGTGCCAGTGGATGCCGCTGGCTGTGCCGGCCGCGGCGCCGCCCGGCCCGCCGACGTGCAGGACCAGCGCGGTCGTCTGCGCCGAATTGTCCCGGTCGCCGGCATAGCGCTGGTACGTGACCAGCCGCGAGCCGTGGAACTTGGCCGGCCAGTGGCAAACCTCGCACGTTTCGCGCGCCGGACGCAGGTTCTCGACCGGTGTCGGGATCGGCCGGTGGAAATCATCGCTCAACACGGCGAAAACCTGGCGGATGCCCGAGAGCTTCGCGCGCACGAACCAGTCGGCTCCCGGCCCGATGTGGCAGTCGACACACTTGACGTTGGCATGGGGCGAACTGGCATGCGCCGTCGCTTCCGGGATCATGACCTCGTGGCAGACATAGGAGCAGAACTGGTTGGAGTCGGTGTAGTGGTAGGCCTCGTAGCTGAACAGACCGATGCCGATCAACAGGACGAAGGTGCCGCCGGCCACCAGCACGGCGCGCCGCACCACGTCCTTGCCGGCAAACATGGTCTCGGTGTGCACCCGGCCGTCGCGCTTCTCCCGTGCGCGTCGCAGCAGGTTGCCGAGCACGAGCAGCACCAGTCCGCCGCTGAGGAGCACCGGCAGGATCATAAAACCGATCAGGTCGACGTACGGATTGGATTCGCGCCCGACGAGCATGTTGTAGAGGTAGAGAAAGAACATCAAGACCAGCAGGAAGACCGCGACCAGGGCGATCATGCTGCCCGCGGCGGACACCCAGTTGTCCCAGAAGATGGGCAAACGCTTCTTGTACCAGGCGCGGAATCGTTGCTGGAAAGAGCGCGCGGGCGCGTCGCCTGTCGTCATGGGGTCTTACCTCCGGATCGACGGCTCGTCATATCGAAGTTTCCTGGTAAGATATCAGGTCGGACGAAAGCAGACCAGAATAATGCGCAGGACCGCGGCGCGCCTACCCGCGCTGATCCATGGCCCGCGCGTGCACCTGTTCGGCCAACTCGAGGAACGTGCGGCGCGTGGCCGAGTCCTCGCTGTCGATCATCAGGGGCCGGCCCGAGTCGCCGCCCTCGCGCAGGCGCGGCTCGATGGGAATCTGCGCCAGGAGCGGCAGATCGAACTGCGCGGCCACCCGCGCGCCCCCGCCGGAGCCGAAGATGTCGTAGCGCTTGCCGTTGTCCGGGCAGAGGAAGTAGCTCATGTTCTCGACGACGCCGAGCACCGGCACGTCGACCTGCCGGAACATCTGCACGCCGCGCCGCACGTCGGCCACGGCCACCTCCTGCGGCGTGGTCACCATGACCACGCCCGCCAGCGGCGTCTGCTGCACGAGCGTGAGCTGCGCGTCGCCCGTGCCGGGCGGCATGTCGACCACCAGGTAGTCGAGGTCGCGCCAGCGGGCGTCCTTCAAGAACTGCTTGACCGCGGAGAAAACCATCGGGCCGCGCCAGATCACAGCCTGGTTGGGATCGATCAAGAGTCCCATGCTCAGGACCTGCAAGCCGTGCGCCCGGCCGGGGATGAGTTCGCGGTCGCCGGTGATCTCGGGCGGCACGTCGATGTCGAGCATGGTCGGCAGCGAGGGACCGTAGATGTCGGCGTCGAGCAAGCCCACGCGGTGGCCGGCCGCGGCCAAAGCCAGCGCCAGGTTCACTGCCACCGTGCTCTTGCCCACGCCGCCCTTGGCGCTGGCGACCGCGATCACGCGGCCGACGCCCGGCAGCGGCGCGCGGTCGGCCCACGGGTCGGGCGACTGGCCGTGCGGCCCCGCAGGCGCCTGGGCTTTCGGTTTGCCTTTACCGCCGGAACGGTCATCCACCGCGACGGTGACGGCGTCGACGCCCGCGAGCCGCTCGAGCCGCGCCAGGGCTTCGCGGCGCACGGCCTCAATGGTTTCTTCTTTCTCGCTCGTGCGAACGATCTCGACGCGGACCTGGCCACCGTCGATCTCGATCTTGCCGACCAGGTCGATCTTGACGATGTCGACCTTGGTGCCGGGCACCTTCACGTCGCGCAAGGCGGCAAGGATGTCGTCGCGGGAGAGGCTCACAGGGCACTTCCTCGGGTTGGTCGTGGCGGGCGCCGACCCATGCTAGATCCTGAGGTGGTGGTTGGCAAGTCGGCGGCAGCCCCGACTGCCGGCCTACTCCCTGAACAGCCCCTTCACCTCGCTCCAGGTCTTCTGCTCGACCGGGACCGGGCCGCCTGCCATCGGGACGTAGTCAAAAAAGATGTGCACTTGCGGGTCGTCATGGCCGTCCCAGATATGCTCTGCGACA
>JAQULN010000095.1 GCA_028718575.1 Candidatus Krumholzibacteriia bacterium
GATCCGCTACGGTGAGCCGGCCCGCGTCGAGGTGTTCGCCGATGAACAGGCGCCGGGCGCGAAGTTCGAGATTTGGAGTCACCCGCTAGTCGGTCTGCGGTTCATTTTCTACGATGCCCACGGCCTCGGCGATTTCCGCCTCCAACAGATCCAGTCCCTGGCGGGTTGATCGAGAAGCCGCCGAGGCGATCCGGACTAAACCAGGTAAACAACCAGCCGATCTCCGCACAAAGCATCTAGCGGCGTGTGCGAGGTCGGCATGTACTTCGCTTATTTCTATCCCATCGGTCTGGACCTGCCGCGGCGCCGTCAGCCTTGGTTGTCGATGCTTCTGATTGGGTCAATCCTCGCTGTCTTCGTCTGGCAGCGGTGGTTCGCCGATCGCCTGCCGGTGCACCCCTGGGACCTCGTGTTCTTCGTCGGCGGCGGCAGACCGTGGACGGCGGCCAGCGCGCTGCTGCTGCACGCCGGTTGGCTGCATCTGGCGGGCAATCTCGTCTACCTGGGGGTGTTCCTGCCGGCGCTGGAGGACCGACTCGGCCGCGCCGGGATCCTGCTGCTTTTTCTCGTGACCGGGATTGCGGGAAATTTGGCGCATGGCATTGCCGCGTGGCAGGGTTGGCTGGGGCAGAGCGGGCTCGGCATTCTGGGGGCCTCCGGTGCCATCTCTGGCTTGCTCGGATTCGCCCTGGTAAGAATTCCCTACGCCCGCGTCGCCGTCGCGTACTGGGTCCTGGCGCCTCTGCAGGGGCAGAACCGCGCGGGTCGCTGCCGGTTGCCGCTGCCGGCGGCCGTCATGGCGTGGCTCCTGCTTCAGGTGGTCCAGGCGTCGCTGGCCGGCGAGAGCGCGAGCCTCGTGTCGTACCCCGCGCACCTCGGGGGCTTCGGCCTGGGTCTTGTTCTTGCGATGGGCCTGGGCGGCGCGCGCGATGCGCGCGCGGAGGGCTGTCTCCTGCGAGCCCGGCGCTATCTGGCGGGCGGCGAGGGTCTGGCCGCCGCCGGAGCGTACGCCGACTACCTGGCCTTGCAGCCAGGGGATCTCGCGGCTGCCGCCGAACAAGCCCGCGCTCTGGTGATGGGCGGCGTCGCCGAGCGCGCGGCCGCGGCCTATCGCGACGTCTTTCGCCGCGCGACGGCGGCAGGCCGCTGGGATCTGGCCCTGGCGACGTTGGCCGAGGGGCGTCGCGGCGGCGGCGGTCTCGGGCTCGACGTGGACGAACTGGCGGCCGCCGCGCGCGAGTCGGAACGAGCCGGCGACCAGGATCTGGCGCTATGCCTCTATATGGACCTGGTCCAGCAGGGACGCGCCCATCCGGCCAGCGATCGCGCCTGGGTTCGCTTGCTCCTCTTGCTGCACGCCGATCCGGCGCGGCAGGCGGAAGCGCGAGTTTGGCTGGCGCGGGCGCGCCAGTCGTTGCCGGCGGGAGCTTGGCGTGACTACCTCGAGCAGACGTTCAGGCAACCACCAGACGATCGTGCACAATCTGCGCCAGATACGCGGCCTCAGCCTGCGGCACCAAGAGCCTGACGGTCTCGCCGTCCGTGCGCAACCGCAGCACGGCTTGATCATGCTGCGCCAGCAGACTGTGCAGGCTGTGCAACGCCGCGGGCCAACATTCTGGCCGACTAACCGCCAGGGTCAGCACCGCTTGTTCGGGTTGCCAGAGCACCTGCAGGCGCTGGTCGCGGCTCGCGAGGACGCACGCGGCTGCGGCGCTGTCGGCCAAGCGGTCGTTGCGGCCCCAGCCTTCCCAGTGCCAGCGTTCGCCGCTGGCGAACCATTCCGCCGTCAGCGGCCCGGCCGCGGTCGCGCGCAGGATGAGCTGCAGCACCTCGGCGGGAGGGGCGGCGTCTGGCCAACGCAGATGCAACCGCGCTTGCCCGGTGGCCAAGGTGATCGCCAACGCGTGCAGGGTCGCCGCCGGCAGCGGCCGGTCGCCAGGGGCGGCGGCGATAGTGGTCCCGGGCTCGGCCACGAAACTGGAGGCGACGAAGAGCTTCACGCCGTGTCGCGCGGCGTAGGCCACGGCGCGCGGGTGGACGACCCCGCAACCCGCCGCGGCGATCGCTTGCATCTCTTCGTAGGTCAGACTCTCGAGGCAGCGGGCGGACGGCACGAGTTTGGGATCGGCCGTCATGACACCCGCGACGTCCTTGAGGATCTCGCAGCGTTCGGCGCCGAGGGCGTGCGCGAGTGCGACCGCGGTCGTGTCGCTGCCGCCGCGACCCAGCGTCGTGATCTCGCGCGTCTCGGCGCTGTAGCCCTGGAAGCCGGCGACGACGACGATCTTTCCCGCCGCCAAGGCTTCGCGGATGCGAAACGCCTTGACCTCCCGGATCCTGGCGTCGGTGTGGCTCGCGTCGGTGATGATGCCGACCTGGGAGCCGGTCAACGAGAGCGCGGGCACCCCTTCGGCGGCCAGGGCCATCGAGAGCAGCGACATGCTGATCCGCTCGCCCACCGTCAACAGCATGTCCAGTTCGCGGCGCGGCGGCTGGGGATTGGCTGCGTGGGCCAGATGCACGAGCTGATCGGTCTGATCGCCCATCGCGCTGACGACGACCACCAGGTGTTGGCCCGCCGCGCGCGCCGCCCGCAGGTCCCTGGCGACCTCGCGCAGGCGGGGAATGTCGGCCAGACTGCTGCCTCCGTACTTGCGCACGATGATCGGTCCGTCGAGTTTCCAGTCAGCATTGCTCAAGCTTCGACCTTTCGCCGCGGTACAACCAACGCAGGATAGTGGAACCCGGCGATCAGAACAAGCGCTGCCGTGAGCGCGGCCGCGGCACGAACCGCCGCCGCAAGTAGAGGAATATTTGTTGCCGAAGAGGCGGTGTTCTGTTACTTTCGGCCTGCCTTCGCCGAGGTTATGTCATTGGAATTCAATGAATTAAGAGAAGGGTCGGCGAGGGCGGCCGTGTCGGCCGGCGGCCGCAAGGCGACGGCGGATGTGCCTGAACGCGATCGTCTGCTGCGTTACGGGCCGCGCAGCCTGGGGATCGCGGAGTTGCTGACGCTGGTTTTGGGTCCGGGCGGTTCGCTGGCGGCCTCGCTGGTGGCCCGCGGGTTGCTGTGTCATTATGCCGACCCGAGCGCACTCGCCAGGCAGCCGGCCGAAGTGTTGCAGAGCCTGCCGGGCATGGGGCCGATGCGCGCGGCGCGGCTGCAAGCCGCCTGCGAACTCGGCCGCCGGCTGCTAGCGCCGGGCCCGGACCAGGCGCTGCGTGTGCGCGGGCCCGGCGACCTGGCGGGTTTGCTGCGACGGGAACTGGGCGGACTGGATCGCGAGCACTTTCTTGCGCTCTACCTCGATGCCCGGCACCGCGTGTTGGCGGTGCGGACGGTTTCGGTGGGCACGTTGAATGCGTCGCTGGTCCATCCGCGCGAGGTGTTTCGTCCCGCGGTGGCGCTGCAGGCCGCCGCGCTCATCGTCGCCCACAACCATCCGTCGGGTTGTGCACGACCGAGCGGCGACGATCTGGAACTGACCCGACGCCTGGCGCGCTGCGGCGGTCTGCTAGGGATCGAATTGCTGGACCATCTCGTCGTGGGCGACGACGAATTGGTCAGCATCAGGGAGCTTGGCTGGCCCGGTCCGCCCTGAGGGCCGGCTTCACCGCGAAGGAACGGATCCATGCTGAAGCGGCTGCAAGGCATGTTCACCAACGACATCGCCATCGATCTGGGCACCGCCAATACCCTCGTCTATATCAAGGGCAAGGGAATCGTGCTCAACGAGCCGTCGGTCGTCGCAATCGAGAAAGCCACCGATAAGGTGTACGCCGTGGGCGCCGCGGCGAAGGCGATGCTGGGTAAGACCCCCGATTCCATCGCGGCCATTCGACCGTTGAAGGACGGCGTGATCGCAGACTTCGAGGTCTGCGAATACATGCTCCGCGAGTTCATCAAACAGGCGCAGAAGAAACGCCATTTCGTCCCGCCGCGCATTATTGTCTGCGTGCCGTCGGGTATCACGGAGGTCGAGAAGCGCGCCGTTCGCGACAGCGCCAAGCACGCCGGCGCCCGCGACGTCTATCTGGTCGCCGAACCGGTGGCCGCGGCCATCGGTGTCGGCCTGCCGGTGGATCAACCGTCGGGCAACATGATCATCGACATCGGCGGCGGCACGACCGAGATCGCGGTCATCGCGCTCAACGGGATCGTTTGCGATACGTCGATCCGCGTCGGCGGCGACGAGATGGATGAAGCCATCGTCAGTTACATCAAGAAGAACCACAACCTGCTGATCGGCGACCAGACCGCGGAGTTGATCAAGAAGACCATCGGTTCGGCGCACAAGGCGGGCGACGAGCAGGAGATGGAGGTGAAGGGCCTGTACCAGGTTTCGGGCGTACCGCGCACCATGAAGATCTCCTCGGCGGAGATTCGCGAGGCGCTGTTGGAGCCCGTGCAACAGATCGTCGACGCCTTGCGGCACGCGCTCGAGCAGACGCCGCCCGAACTGGCCGCCGACATCAAGGATCGCGGGATCGTCCTCACCGGTGGCGGCGCGCTGTTGAAGGGATTTCCTGAGCTGCTGCGGGAACACACCGACCTGCCGATCAACCTCATGGATGACCCGCTGTTCTGCGTGGTGCTGGGGACGGGCAAGATTCTCGACGATTTCGACAAGTACCGGCCGGTTATCATGCGCTGAGGCGCTCGCGGCGGAAGGAACTGACCGAGCAGGCATGACGCGCAAGTCCCAGTCCGCGATCGGTTCGGGCGAGGTCGTCGGCGGCCTGTTGGTCTTCGTGTCTCTGGTGCTGCTCGTGCTGCCCGATCCCGCGCAAGTCCAGATCACGCATGCGCTCGCGGCCGTTTTGATCAATCCGTGGTTGGAAGTGCGCAACTTCGGCGAAGACGTACTGCGGGTGCGGGCGGACAACGAGCGGCTGGCGGCACAGGTCGCGACGTTGGAACTACAGCTTGCGGCCGAGCGGCGCCGTCTCGCCGACCAGTTCCGCGAGATCGGTCCGGCGGTGCCGTCGCAGTTCGACGCGCCGGTCGCGCCTTGCCGGGTCGTTGCGCGCAAGCGCGCGCGCTTGGCGACGATGGTCCAAATTCGCAGCCGCGAGCCGCTGGACTGGCGCGCGGATCAACCGGTGATCAGTCCGCGCGGTATTCTCGGCCGCATCCATACGATCATCGGCCCGCAGGCGGCGTGGGTCGAACTGCTGAGCGCGCCGGATATGGCGCTGGGCGTCGAATTCGAGCGCACCGGTCTGGTCGGCGTCCTGCGACCGCGGGCCGATCGCTTCGTCGTCGAACTCGTCGGGCGGGACGAAGATGTCGTTCCGGGGGATCTTGTGATCACGGCGGGCATCGCCGAGGTGCGGGACGGACCCGACAGACCGCCGCACGATCCCGTTCCCCGCGGGCTGCGCGTCGGCGTCGTGCGCCAGGTGAGCGCGCCGAGCGATCAGATCTTCAAGGACATCTCCGTGCAACCGCTGGCCGATTTCAACCGCAATGAAACGGTCTTCGTGGTCGGTGCCAGGCCTCTGGCGGCCGCGCGAGAGGCGAGGCCATGACGGCGTTCGTGCGCACGACCCTGACATGGGTACTGTTGGCCGTCCTCGGCGAGAGCGTGGTGGCGCCGGCGATCGCTTTCGGCAACGTGGCGCCGGATTTCACGGTGATCGCGATCGTGCTCTTGGCCATGGCCCGCGGGGCGCGGGCCGGGGCGATCGGCGGCTTCAGTCTCGGGTTGATCCAGGATCTGGCCGTGCCGACCATGCTCGGTCTGCACGCCCTGTGCAAAGTCCTCTTGGGGTACGGCGTGGGCTGGACCCGCGGGCGGCTGATCTACGGCCTGGTTCTGGTCGAAGCGGCGTTGCTGTTTGCCGCTGGCCTCGGCCACGATACGTTGTTCTTGTTGGTCCAGAGCTGGCAGCGCAACGACGCGTTCCTGGCCACCTGGTTCTCCGATGTGCTGCCGACAGCGCTGTATACCGCGGTGGCCGGCGTGCCGTTGCTGCGTCTGGCCGACCTGTTCGGCATCCTGCGCCGGGAGGACTAGGATGGATTTCAAGGCAGCCCTGCCGGTCCGGCGCCGGATCTTCCGGGCGGTGGCGCTGCTGTTCTTCGCCGTCATCGTCTGCAACCTGATCAATCTGATGCTCGTGCGTCACGAGCATTTCCGCGATCGCGCCCTGAAGAACCGGCAGCTGCAGTTTCGCGTACAGGCGCCGCGCGGCCGCATCACCGACCGCGACGGGATTCCGCTGGCCGACAATCGGTTCCATTCGGACATCACCGTGCCGGTCAGCTCCTTCGCGGGCGGCGAAGCGGACTCGACGTTGACGCGGCTGCTGACCTGGTTCGCGTTGCCGCTCGAGTCGACCCTGGCCGATCTGCAAACCCAGCAGCGGCGCGGGCGGGGCCGGGTGTCGCTGGTCCGCGGCGCGACGATGAGCCAATTGATGGCCGTCGAGGAGCGCCGCTTGCGCCTGCCCGGCGCGCGCGTCGAGTCGCGCCTGCGCCGGCGCTACCTCTGGGGACCGTTGTTCGCCCACGTCATCGGCTACACGAGTGAGGTCGACCAGGAGGATCTCGACCGCGCCGGCGGCGAGTTCGACTACCGGCCCGGCGACTATATCGGCAAGCGAGGGGTGGAAGCCGCCTTCGAAAGCCGGTTGCGCGGCGTGGCCGGTATCAAGCTCGAGGAGGTGAACGCGTCCGGACGCATCGTCGGCCGCGAATCGATCTGGCTGCGGCCGGTCGAGCCCGGCCGCGACGTCGCGCTGACGCTCTCCTTGCCTCTGCAGGTGGCCATGGATTCACTGCTGGCGGGCCGCCCCGGCAGCGCGGTGGCGCTCGCGATTCCTTCGGGCGAGGTCCTGGCGGCAGTGAGTCTGCCGTCGTTCGACACCAACCTGATGACTGCCGCGATCAGCGTCGAGCGCTGGCGGCAGCTCAGCGAAGATCCGGCGAAACCGTTCTTCAACCGGATCGTTCAGGCCACCTACGCTCCGGGTTCACTGTACAAGGCCATCACCAGCCTGGCCGCGTTGCGCAAGGGTGTGATCGATACGACCAGCACGCTCGAACCGTGTCTGGGCGGGATGCAGTTCGGCAATCGCTACGCGCGGTGCTGGAAACCGGAAGGACACGGTCGCCTGGACCACGCTGCTGCGCTGGCGCATTCCTGCGGCGTCTACTACTACCAACTCGGTCTGCGGCTGGACATCGACGAGCTGGCGGAAGCCGCGCGTGCCTTCGGCCTCGGCGACGTTGTCACCGGCATTTTCCCCGACGAGGCGGCCGGCAATATTCCGACGGCGGCGTGGTACGACCGCCGTTTCGGCCGCGGCCAGTGGACGCGGGGAGTCTTGCTGAACAACGCCATCGGACAGGGGGAGATCCTCGTGACGCCGCTGCAGATGGCGTTGCTCGCGGCACGGTTGGCGGTGGACGGCCAGGTGCCGGGGCCGGTCTTCGTCCGCGGGCAGACGCCGGCGGTCGGGTCGGTGGAGTTGCCGTTTCATCCCCGGCACATGCAGTGGATCCGGCGCGCGTTGCGCCAGGTCGTCGACGCGGGAACTGGCCGCGCCGCGCGTCAGGCGGGTGTGGCGGTCGCCGGCAAGACAGGCACCGCCGAGAACGTACATGGCCAGAACCACGCCTGGTTCATGTGTTACGCACCCGCGTCGGCGCCGGAGGTCGCGGTGGTGGTGATGCTGGAGAACGCGGGCGGCGGCGGCGCCGAAGCCGCCCCGGTGGCCGGCGCCTGGCTACGGCAATACTTCGCGCACAACGGCGTCGCCGGCGAACCGGCATCCGGGCGGAGGCTGCCGTGAACTGGCTCTGGTTGCTCTGGCCGCGCGGCGAACGACGCTTGGCGGCGATCTACGTCGTTTTGGTTCTGTTCAGCCTGGCTCTGCTCTGGTCGGTCACCGAGCCGCTGGTCGGTCCCTACGCCGAGATGCAGGTCGACGTGCCGAAGGGCATCTTCTGGCGGCAATTGATCTGGGCCTCGTTCTCCTGGCTGCTCGTCTGCTTGGTCAGCCGGCTGCCGCTACGCTATGTCGAAAACATCGCCTGGCCGGCTTATCTGGTCGTGGCGGCGCTGCTCGTGATGGTGCTGGCCCTGGCGCCGGAAGTCGGAGGCGCGCGCCGCTGGCTGGTGATCGGTCCCTTCCGCCTGCAGCCGTCGGAGTTCGCCAAGATTGCGCTCGTGATCGTGCTCGCCGCCTGGCTGTCGCGCCGCCTCGGCGACCGCTCCCACATCGCCGCGACGCTGGGCAGCCTCGGTCTGACCCTGCTCTTGGCCGTGCTGGTGCTGCGCGAACCGGATCTCGGGACGAGCTTGGTGTTCCTCGGCATCTGGCTGGGCGTGATCTTCTGGTTCGGGATTTCCGGATTGTTGCTCGTCACTGCGCTCTCGGCCGCGATCAGCGCGCTGGTCATGTTCTACTCCGAGGGCGTCCTCGAGCAGCCGTGGCCGTGGGGCTTGTACATCCTGCTGGTGATCGCGGCGTTGTACGCCGTGCGCTTGAGCATGAGCGCCAGTGTGCTCGTGCTGGTCTGCAACATCGCCGCCGGGCTGGGGATTCCCCTGGTCTGGGCGCGACTGCAGGCTTATCAGCAGGAGCGGATCCTGACGTTTTTCGACCCCGGTCGCGATGCGATGGGCACCGGCTACCAGGCGCTCCAGTCGAAGGTCGCGATCGGCTCCGGCGGTTTGTTCGGCACCCAATATCTGCAGGGGACGCAAAAGGGGCTGGCCTTCTTGCCGGAGCGCCACACGGACTTCATCTTCTCGGTCGCCGGGGAGGAACTCGGTCTGCTCGGCGCGGGGATCATCCTTGGTCTGTTCTTGTTGCTCGTGCTGCGGGCGGTCGATCTGGCCGCGCAAGCGCGGCGTCCGTTCGGCAGTTTGTTGGCCATCGGCGTGGCTAGCTATTTCTGCTTTCACGTGGTAGTGAACGTCTCGATCACCACCGGCCTGCTGCCGGTGACCGGCCTACCGCTGCCCCTGATCAGCTATGGCG
>JAQULN010000096.1 GCA_028718575.1 Candidatus Krumholzibacteriia bacterium
CAGGCGGTTCTGCGCTTCCAGTTCGCGGCTGATGCGCAGCGTGTAGGCCGTAATGCCGACCACGATCAGCACGCTGCCCAACAGCAGATAGAGGGTGAACAACTGCCGCCGCTTCAGGCCGAAGAGACCGCGCGGTAACGGATCCATGCACGCCTCCCGGCCGCCGGCAGACCGTGCCGGTCAGCCGATCTGTTCGAGGCCGTCGAGGTAGGGGCGCAACACAGCCGGCACGGCGATCTTGCCGTCCGCCGTCTGATAGTTCTCCATGATCGCCACGATCACCCGCGGCAAGGCGAGCGCCGATCCGTTCAGCGTATGCACGTAACCCCTGCCGGTCGGACCCTTCCAGCGAATCTGCGCCCGTCGCGCCTGGAAGTCGCCGAAACAGCTGCAGCTCGAGACCTCGAGCCACTGGGCCACGCCGGGCGACCAGACCTCCAGGTCGTGGCAGCGAGCGGCGGCGAAGCTGAGATCGCCGCTCGCGAGCAAGACCACCCGGTACGGCAGATCCAGACGCTGCAGGAGCTTCTCCGCGTCGGCGGTCAGATCCGCCAGCGCCTGGCGCGAGTGGTCGGGATGCGTGAAGTGAACGAGTTCGACCTTGTGGAACTGATGCATGCGCAACAATCCGCGCGTGTCCTTGCCGGCCGCGCCGGCTTCGCGCCGAAAACAGGGCGAGAACGCGCAGTAGCGCAGCGGCAAGTCGGATTCCGCCAGGGTGCATTCCCGGTGGATGTTGGTGACCGAAACCTCCGCAGTCGGAATCAGATAGAGGTCGTCGTCCACGCAACGGTACATATCGTCGGCGAGCTTCGGCAGTTGCCCGGTGCCCAGCATCGCTGCCGGGCTGACGAGATAGGGCACGGCCACTTCGACATAGCCCGCCGCGCGGTGAGTGTCCAGAAACCAGTTGATCAACGCGCGCTCGAGCCGGGCCAGATCGCCGCGCAGCAGCGAGAAACCGGAGCCGGACATGCGCGCCGGCGCTTCGGCGTCGAGCAGACCCAGTTCGGCGCCGAGGTCCCAGTGCGCCAGGGCGGGAAAGGGCAGGCGGCGAAGCTCGCCCCACGTGCGCACCACGACGTTCTGATCCTCGCCACCCACCGGCACATCGGGATCGGGCAGGTTGGGAATACGCTCGTACAACTGTTCGACCTCGGCATCGAGGTCCGCCGCGCGGGTCTTCAGTCCCTTCAGCCGTTCGGTCACCTCGCGCATGCGCGCGATCGCCGGGGCGGTCTCCTCACCGGCTTTCTTCGCCTCACTGATGCGGCGGCTGGCCTGGTTGACCTCGGCCTGCAACAACTCGGCTTCCTGCAGCGCGGCGCGCCGTTCGGCGTCGAGGCTGTAGTAGGCGGCGATGTCCACCGTTTCGCGCTTGGCAGCAACCGCCGCGGTCACCAGATTACGGATTTCGCGCAGGAATTTGCGATCGAGCACGAGGGCTTCCTTTCGGCGCACGACAAGCGCCGTCGCCGGGCTTGCAAACCCCGGCGCCGGCTGCTAGAACGGTATAAACAACGCTCCCGGCAGCGGCAAGGCAAATCGCCGCCTCCCTGGAAAGGACCGCATGCACCGCGACGACCTGCTGGCTGATCTGCGCCGGCTGCCTGCCGGCGACCGTGTCATCACCGCCCTGGACGTGCCGACCGCCGAGGCTGCCGTCGCACTGGCCGGGCGGCTCGGCGAACGCGCGCGTTTTGTCAAGGTCGGTCTCGAACTCTTCACAGCAGCCGGCCCCCTGGTGGTGCAGTTGCTGCGGGGGCAAGGCAAGCTGGTGTTTCTGGACTTGAAGTTCAACGACATCCCGAACACCGTGGCCGCTGCGGCGCGAGCTGCTGCCCGGCTGGACGTGGCCATGCTGACGATCCACGCCGCGTGCGGCCGCGCTGCGATGACCGCCGCGGCCGCCGCCCTCGCCGAAACCGCCGCCGCGGCCGGCGGCCGGCGGCCGGCTTTGCTCGCAGTGACGGTATTGACCAGCCTGGGCCCGGCTGAGCTGGCCGAGACGTCGGCGGCCGGCGATACGGTCGCGGCGCGGGTTCAACGGCTGGCCCGACTGGCCTGGGACAGCGGCTGTGACGGCGTCGTCTGTGCGGCCGCCGACCTGCCCGCGCTGCGCGGCGACCTGGGCCGGCAGCCGCTCGCGGTCACGCCGGGGATCCGGCCGGCCGGCGCAGACGTGCAGGACCAGAAACGCGTGGCTACGCCCGGCAACGCCCGCCGGGACGGCGCCGATTTCTTGGTCGTCGGCAGGCCCATCACCCAGGCCGAGGACCCGGCCCGGGCCCACGCCGCCTTGACAGCGGAGTTGGAGGTTTGACCGTGACTCAGAGCGAAGTCCTGGAGTTGATGACGGAACTGGGCGCTCTGCACAAGGGGCATTTCCTGCTCAGCAGCGGCCTGCACAGCGACACCTATTTCCAGTGCGCCCGCCTGCTGCAGTATCCGGACCTGGCCAAGGAACTGGGCGCGGCCATCGCCTCTCGCTTTCACGGCGAGACCTACGATATCGTGGTCAGCCCGGCGCTGGGAGGCATCTTGATCGGCCACGAAGTCGCCCGTGCGCTCGGGCGACGCTTCATCTTCACCGAACGCCAGGACGGCGTCATGTGCCTGCGCCGCGGATTCGCCGTCGAGCGCGGCGACAAGACGCTCGTTGTCGAAGATGTGGTCACCCGCGGCACCTCGATCCGCGAGGTCTGCCAGACGGTGGAGACCGCCGGCGGCGTGGTCACCGGGTTGGGCGCCATCGTCGATCGCACTGGCGCGACGGCGGACCTGCCGCACCCGCTGCAAGCGCTGGCGCGCGTCGAAGTCCAGACCTGGGAGCCGGCCGCCTGTCCATTGTGCCGCCAGGGCCTTGCCGTGGTGAAACCCGGCAGCAGGGGCAACTAGTGCGTCCCGCTGCGCTCGTCCTCGGCGCTGGGCTCGTGTTCGCCGCCGCGTGGCTCAATCTGTATCCGCCAGTGCCGCAGTCCCCGACCGGCGACGTCTTCACCAGCCTGAGCACGGCCCGTCATCTCGACCGGGGCGACGGCCTCCTGAACGACACGATCTATCCCCTGTTCACCGCCTATCCCTGGGGCCGGGACGCGCCCCAACCGTTGCTGCACCGGCCGCCCGGTCTGGCGGTGCTGCTGCTGCCGGCCTGGTGGCTGGCCGGCCGGGATGTTGTCCGCGCCGAAGCCATGGTCCGCCCGGTGATGCTCGCCGTGCTGGTCCTTTTGGTCTGGCTAGGTGTGTGGACACTGCAACACAGACGGCTCGGGCATGCGGCGCCAGCGTGGTTGCTGCTGCTGCTGTTCAGTCCGCTGCTGGCGCTGGCGGTGCATTGGGGATGGGGCGAGATCCCGTCCGCGGCGCTGTTGCTTGCGCTGTGGCTGCGGCTGCGTTGGTCCGGCCCCGCCGACCTTTCGCTGCGCTGGACGGCCGGCTTCGCCCTGCTGGCTGGAGTGTTGGCCCTGATGCGCAGCGATCTGCTCTGGGTGCCGTGCGGGTGGTGGTTCTGCGCCGCGGTCTGCGACCGGCGACGGCGCTGGCGACGCGTCGCGATACGCACCGCGCTCGCCGCCGTTGTCGGCGTGGTCGTGCTGGCGCCTTGGTGGCTGCACGTCCACCGTCACACCGGGTCGTTCCTCGCGAACCCGCTCACCGACGCGGTCCAGATCGACACGTCCACCCACTGGTGGGATTATCCAATGCTGCGCAGCCGCACGCCGCTCCCACTCGGGGAGAACATCGCCGCGCATCCCAATCAGGCCGCCCTGAGAATCTGCGCCGGTATTCGCATGTACACCAGGACCCTGGGACACTGGCTGCCCTGGCTCGTCTGGGCGGCGTGCATCGGGCTGTGGTACCTGAGATCGCGGCGGCGCACGCGGCGAGGATATGGCGCGGCGCGGGCCATGGGGCCGCCGGGGCTGCTGGCCGCGACGCTCTGCCTGCTGGTGCTGCAATATGCGTTCTTCTCGCAAGAAACACGGCACCTGTTGCCGCTCTTGCCCTTGTTTGCCTGGGAAGCGGTCGTGCTCGGCGACGAGGTATTGCGCCGCCGTCGGCACGGGCCGCTGGCGCGCGGCGCGGCGCTGGCCGCAGTCGCCGCGGTCGCGCTGCTGGTGACCCCGGCTCGGTTAGGCGGCGAGGCCGGCAACGTCGCGGCCGCCAAGGCCAGTCAAGACCGGGTCGCTCTGGTCGTGCAGGCAAGCGCTGCCCTGCCGCCCGGTCCGGTCTTCAGCGACAGCGCGATCGTGCCGTGGCGCCTGGACCGGCCCTACATCTGGAACCCGTTCAACGACGCCATCGAAGCCGAGATCCGCGAGGCCATGCCGGCGCTGCGGGACGCGCCTTGGGTGCGCCTGCCGCCGCCCGAGCAGCAGTGACCGGGCGAACCCGGTCAGACTGAAGCGTCGTCCGCGTTAGAAATCGCGGACAATCTGCGCGACCAGCCAATCCGCGCAAGCCAGGCCGGCGGTTTCCCTGATCCAGCCCGCCCGTAGCTGCCACCCTGACCGCGCCGGCGCCGCCGCGCGCCGCCAGCTCACCGTCCATTCCCGCAGTTCCGCGCTGACCGGCAGGCCGCGCGTTCGCTCCCAACGCGCCAGGCGCGTCCGCAGCTCCCACTCCGTGCGCGCCTGTCCGGTTCGGACCCGCACCACCGCGGTCCAGGCCTTCGCTCCTCCCCCCAGCGGATGACCCAGGACCACGTGGTCGTTGGTGTATGCCTCGGTGAAACCCTGGTTGCCATACCAAAGCACGCTGGAGTGCCATGTTTGCAGGTACTGCAGGCCGACATCCCAGTATTCGTCCAACAGTTCCGCGCCGGCCAGCGACGCTGGGGCGGCGATCTCCGGCAGCAAAGGCAAGGTGTCGTGCGGCCGGAAATCTTCTCCACCGTACTCCCACCACAAACGCCCGGCCGCGCTCGGCAGCACAGACCACGGCGCCGAGCGGAAGCGCCACTCCATACCGAGACTGAAGAGCCGGTCGGTGATCGGACCGCGTTCGACCTCGTTCCATGTCGTACCAAGGCGCGGGAAGTTGACCTGTAGCAGGTCCGCCCAGAGGGATTCACCGGTGCGCGGCGCCGCCAGCGCGGCGTGGGTCACGGTCGTCCTCCACCACGAGGTGTGATTCCAGGCCAGCAACCACTGGCAAAACAGAGGCGTCGCGCGGCGCTCATGCCGGCCCCATTCATCGCGGTACTGCACGGTCTGGGCCGAGGTCCAGCCGGCGCGCACGAGCAAATGCGAAGGCGCCAGGGGCCGAAGCGCGCCGGACCAGGCGAACGGCGACGTTCGTCGCGCCACGAGCTGCGGCAGGCTGGCGGCGTGGCTCGTCAACGTCAGTCCATCGCCGTCGAGACCGATGCCCACCGCCGCGGGAAAGACCCCCGCAGTGATCGCCCAGCGGCCGAGGCTCGCGCCGATCACGGCCCGCGGCAACGTCAGTTGCCACGGCGGATCCTCGCGCCGCGCCAGACCGGCGGCATAGGGACCGGCGGGCGGCGGCCAATCCTGGTACGTCAGCGCCGCGGGTAATGCCGAGCGGTTCGTGGCGAGCGGTCCGGCCAGCCGCAGCGTGATCGCCGCCCAGAAGGGGCCGCCGGCCAGCGTCAGATCGGGCTCCAAGGCGAGCAGCAATCCTCGTCCGCGCAGCCCCGCTTCGCCGGTGATCTGACCGCCGGGACCCAGTTCATGCAAGGCGAGGCGCCCTCCCACATGCGCGTGCAAGGGAACGGCCGCGCAGGAACACGAGTCCCAGCGCCACAATCCTTTCGCGTCGTTGCGCGCGCCACCCGCCAGCCGGCGCATCTCGCCCGCCGAGATCGGCTGATACGGCGCAATGAAAACGCCGTCTAAAAGAGCTAGACGGCGCAACGCCGCCCATTCCAGGCGGCGGTTATCAGGTTCGCAAGCGGCGGGCAGTGGGCCGTTTCCCGGGTCGTCGGCAGCCGCGTCGAACCCGCCGGCCCCGACGCTGCCGGCGTCGCCGAGCGTGAGCGCGAACAAGAGCGAGATGACCAGGCGCCGGCAGCGCGACGGTATCAGGCCAGGAAGAAACAGACCACCCCGGCGAGGATCCAGACAGGAGCGAGCACCAGCAACACCAACGGGGCCACCGCGCCGAGCACCAGGCCGACCAGCAGCAACAGGGGCAGCCCGATCACCAGGGCCAGCAGACCGTGGGTTAGCCAGAGGACGAGCTTCAGCGGCAGCAGAACCAGCGTAAAGACCAGCTTCAGCAGGCCCAACACCAGCGAGCCGACGATGATCAGAGCGATCATGGCCACGATAACTTCCAGGAACATGGCGCTGCCTCCTCTTCGATCTGACCGGCTTGCGGCCGACGTGCTGGTGGCTAGGTCTTACGCCGCAGCCCGCCCTGGGTTTCACGGCGCCGGGATTTCGACCAAGCGTAGGCCATACCCGGATCCGCGCCCAAATATTCGGATTCTCCAGGCGTGACACATTTAGTTGCATTATGGGCTCTTTTTTGTGTTATAATTCTAGTGGCTGCTTCTTTGGTGACATTCCGGACCTCATGGAACGCGCGCTATTCCTCCAAGCTGTTCGGACGGACCTTGAAGCAGCCTTATCATGTCCAGCCCCTCCGCCCGGATAGACCGGCGGGCGACGCCCGGAAGCGCCGCCCGCCATCCACCTCCAGAGCCAGACCGAAGTCTAGCGTTTGAACAGCGCCGGGTCTACGGTGGGGTTCGCCTTGAACTGCTTGACCTCCACCGTCGCGAAGTCCTCGTCGTCATGCTTGATCGTCATGCGATGGGGCAGGGTGAAACCATCCTTCTGTTGGTGCGACTCGATGTAGGTCTTCTGGGTGACGGGACCGCCGGTCATGGGGTTGTTTCCCGGGCTCTGCACCATCACCAGCAAGTCGGTCTGCACATCCAGGAACATGACCGTGGCCTTGTCGCCGAACCGCACCGCCACGGGATGGCATGGCGTGCCCGCGATCTCCATGAGCGCAAGCGCCTGGAACTCGAGGTCGTCGACCCGGCGCAGGATGTTCAACGTGTCTTCCTGCATGCGGTCGCGCATCTGCTTGATCTCGTCGGCGGACAACTCCTTGGCCTGTATCCCCGCGGTCCAACCCTGGTCGCCGGCCAGGATCTGCTTCATCTCGCCGAACGGCAGCTTGGTCACGATGTGGAAGTGGTCCGGCAGCTTTACGGTCTGGGCCATGGTCATCGCCATGGCGCCTCCGGGAGTCTGGATCGTGACCTCCGATTCCTCGTACCAGCTCTTCAGCGAGGCGAACGCCCGGCCGCCACACTTGTCCCGCAGCTTACGCATCAGCTCCTTGCCGCGCGCGAGGCTCTCCGGCGTCGCGGCCGGGATCTCCAGCTTGGGCGTGGGCGCGGGGATCGCGATGTCGATCTCGCGGACCGATCCGAAACGGCTGAAATCGCCGTCGAACTGTTCCGGCGTGCCGACGACCAAAAAGATCAGGTTCTCGGGCTGCCAGACCCGCCGGCAGGCCGCCTGGATGTCCGCCGGCGTCAGGTTGCGAACCGCCTGCTGGTAGCGCTGCAGGAAGTCCGGCTCGTAGCCGTACATCTCGAAGACCACCAGGCGATCGAGAATCTTGCGCTTGCTGTCGTAATCGAAGATCTCGCTGTTGAGGATGCTGTCCCTGGCCAGTTCGAGTTCCTCGCGGCTGACCGGTTCGGCCAGCATGCGTTTGATCTCGTCGAGGATGCCCTGGGCCGCGGCTTCGACTGTCTCGTTCTTGGTCATCGTGTACGCCAGAAAGGCGCCGGGGAACCGCCAGCCGGTTCCCGGCGCCGCGCCTACCGAATACGCCAGACCGCGGTTCGAGCGGATCTCCTTGAAGAGCCGGCTGGCGAAGCCGCCGCCGAGAATCTCGGCCGCCACCCGGATGGCGGCGTAATCCTCGTGGTCATTGCGGATGCCCAGATGCCCCAGCAACACCGTGGCCTGCGTCAATCCGCTCTTGGCGGCGATGTTGACCGAGCTTGGCAATTGCGGGATCGCCGGGTCGGGCGGCAACGGCGCCGGAGCCGGCGACCAGCCGGCGAAAACTCCCGCGATGCGTTCGACCATCGCCTGAGTTTCGAAATCGCCGCTGACGACCAGGAAGGCGCGGTCGGGATGGAAGAAGCGGGCGTGGAAGGCCAGCAGATCCTCGCGCGTCACGGCGTCGATGGTGTCGTACTCCGGATGCCGGGCCAGCGGGTGATCCGCGCCGAAGAGGACCTTGGGCGCCTCGCGCATGGCGATCTGCAGGGGCTCGTCGTTGCGGCGGGCGATGCTGGCTTTCTGCTCCTGCTTCGCCAGATCGAGCTTCTCCTGGGCGAAACGGGGCCGCCGCAGGATGTCGGCCAGCAGGTCGAGTCCCTGGCCGACGTCTTCGGTCAGGCAGCTCAAGAAGGCGCCGCCGGTGTCCCCGCCGATCCAGGTTTCCAACTGCATGCCGCGGGCTTCGACGAGGGCGTCGATCTCATCGCCGGTGCGCTCGCCGGCGCCGCCGGTGCGCATCACGCTGCCGGTCATCTGCGCCATGCCAACCTTGTCGGCCGGTTCGTAGATCGAACCGACCATGATCTGCGCCGACAAGGTGACCATGGGCAGGAAATGGTCTTCGGCTAGATACAGGACCATGCCGTTGTCGAGCACGACGCGCTCGTAGGCGGGCATTTCAAAAGTGTTGAGCGGCGGGATCTTGATCTTGTCCCAGGGCTGCTTGGCGACGGCCGTGCCGGCGATGAGAGCCACCGCTGCGAAGATCGCCAAAAGGCCCAGGGTCATGCGATTCGTCTTCATCACGGGTCCTTTCTCAGCTCGCGCGCGGCGGCTAGGCTTCCTGTTTCTGGCTCATGGCGACGGTCCGGTTGCGCTCCTGGAAAATCTCGGCGGCGACACGGCGAACGGCTTCGAGCGTGA
>JAQULN010000097.1 GCA_028718575.1 Candidatus Krumholzibacteriia bacterium
CGCCGAAGCAGAGCGTCGACTCGCGGCGCGGCCGCGGTTGCGGCTCGAGGATCCGTGCACGGTGCTGTTTACGAGCGGTTCGACCGGCCGGCCCAAGGGCACGGTCTTTACCCCGTACCATCTGGTCAGCAAGCGCTTTGCGCGCGCCGCCGCCCTGCCCGCGGTCGGCGACCGCGAAGTGCTGCTCGCGTACCTGCCCCTGTACCACACGTTCGGACGGTATCTGGAGCTGCTCGGCATGCTCTACTGGGGCGGCACGTACGTCTTCGCGGGCAATCCATCGTCCGACGCGCTGCTGGCGGGGATGCGCAAGGTCCGGCCCACCGGTCTGGTCTCGGTGCCGCTGCGCTGGCAGCAGCTGCGCGAGCGCGCGGAGGAAGGCAGCGGCGACCGTGACGCGCTGGACGCGATCACCGGCGGTCGACTGCGCTGGGGGCTGTCGGCCGCCGGCTGGCTGGCCCCCGAGACGTTTCGCTGGTTCGCGGCCCGCGGTGTAGCGCTGTGCAGCGGCTTTGGGATGACCGAGGGCACCGGCGGTCTGACGATGACGCCGCCCGACGAGTACAGCGAGGAATCGGTCGGCGTGCCGTTGCCGGGCGTCAAGATACGACTCAGCGACGAGGGCGAACTGCTGGTGGCCGGTGCTTACGTCGCCCGCTACCTGCGCGACGACGCGCCCGGCGGCGACCTGCATCCCGCGCCGCTGCCGGACGGCGCGACCGAGTACTGGCTCGGCACAGGCGATCTCTTCCGGGAACTCCCCGGTGGACATCTGCAAATCGTCGATCGCATCAAGGACATCTACAAGAACAACCGCGGTCAAACCGTGGCGCCGCGCAAGGTCGAGTCGCTGTTCAGCGGCGTGCCGGGCGTCGCGCGCACCTTCCTGGCCGGCGACGGCCGGCCGTTCAACGTGCTGTTGATCGTGCCCGATCGGCAGGATCCCGTCTTACGGGATCTGGACGAATCGGCGCAGCACCTCTATTTCCGGCGCGTCATCCGGCAGGCCAATCTGGACCTGGCGGCCTACGAGCGGGTGGTCAACTTCGCCGTGTTGGACCGCGATTTCAGCCAGGAGCACGGCGAACTCACCGCCAAGGGATCGTTGCGCCGCAAGGCGATCGTCGCGCACTTCCAGCCGCTTCTGGACGGACTCTACCGCCGGCGTACGTTGACCTGGGGCGACCGGCGGCTGCTGATCCCGGATTGGATCCTGCGGGACCTCGGTCTGCTGGAAGACGAACTCGTGTTGCAAGGCGACCACCTGTGCAACCGGCGCAGCGGCGCGAAGCTCGAGTTCGGGGCCTGTGCATCCGGCTGGCTGCGGCTCGGCGACCTGCAGTACCTGCCGGTTGCAGGCAAACGCGAGGTGGATCTCGGTTTGTTCGCGCGGCAGCCGCTGTTATGGGTCGGCAATCCGTCCTTGCAGGCGTTCCTGCCCTGCCGCGATGTCTGGGAGACCAGATTGACCGACGTCGCCGAGCAGGTCCGCCTGCCGGATCGCGCCGCGGCCGGCGGCGAGGTCGTCTGTCCGCCTCGTCGCGAAGACCGTCTCGGGCAACTGGACGCGCTGTGCCGCGACGCGCTCTTCGGAGAACCCGCTCAGGCCGGCGTGGCGCTCGCCGCGCTCGCCGAACGCCTGCCGCGCGCGCTGCCGCGCGAGGCCTTGTTGATCCGGCGACGCCTGGAAGCGTTGGCCGACCACCCCCGGCTGGAGATCCGCTGCCAGGCGTACCGCATCCTCGTCATGGACGAACCGGAACCCGATTACGGCCGCTATCTGCCGGCCTTCGTCGAATCCGGCAAGCCGTTCCTCTGCCCGGATACGATCCGCGACATCGCGCAGGGCGCCACCGAGCCCCGCCGCTTGCTGAGCTTCCGGCGCCGTTTGCACTCCTACCGCCGGCAGTTGCCGTGGCCCGCGACGCCCGCCGTCCGCGGCATCTTCAAGGATCTGCTGCGCTTGCTCGTCGATTTCGCCCGTCACCAACCGGATAGCCTGTCGACCGTTCGCCGCGAACTCTGCTGCTGGATCCTGCTGCGGCGCGATGCGGAACTTGCCGGCTTCGCCGAAACGCTCTTGGAGGAATTGACCGCCTGGCACCGGCAACGGCTGGCCGCAGCGGCGCCGCCGGCGGCAGCCTGGTCCGATCGCGTCGCCTTTCAAGATGGTCTGACCGAGACAGAGATCGTCCAACTCACCGGAATCTTGGCTGAGTCGACCTTCCTGGCGGAATCGGCAGCGCTGCTGTTCGGCATATCGCTGGCGCCGGCGGACATCGCGCCGCGCGGCATCTGGGTCAGCCGCACGCTATCGCAGCCGTTCCCATCGCGCTATCGGGTCAGCCTCAACACGCGTGACGGCCGCCACTACGATCTTCTGCTGATCCTGCGCCAGGACCTCGATCAGCCGGCGGTCAAGGAGACGTTCCAACGCATGGCCGCCATCCGCGCCTGGCCGACCGACGCCCCTGTGGTGCCGCGGGTAGGCGCGCTCCGCGGCGACCTGGGAACCACGGCCGTCGAGTTCGTGAGCGGCCTGACGGTGTGGGATCGCATCCGCCAGCACGCCGCGACCGCCGCCGACGTCGAAGCCTACGGCCGGCCGCGCTGGCGCCACCTCTTCCTCGCGGGCATGACGGCCTTTCTGAACGCCTGGCTGCACAGCGGACGCGAAATCGTGCCGGGTATGATCCATCCCGACAACGTCGTCATCCCCGAGCACGACTGGCAGCGGGATCGTCTGGTGATCAGCCTGGCCGGGTGGCGACCCTACACTGGTCCGCTGGATCTGGCGCGGCCGCTGCTGCAGAACTTCCTGCGGCTGGTGGTGAACCATTATCCGACCCTGATCGGCGTCGTCGACGAGGTCTGGCTGGCCGAAGCAGTGGCCGAAGCGCTGGGGCCGAACGACGGGCGGCGGATGATCGTCGATCTGATCGCCGCGCTCGAAGGCGCCGCTGGCGGCGCCGACGACGCGGACCTGCTCGTCCGCCTGCGCGAGGCCGAGCGGAGTCTCGCCGGCTCCTTCCGGCCGACGCTTGCGGTCGAAGGCGCGATCCGGCGGTACAACCGCTGGGCGGCCCTGAATCCGGACGCCTCGCCGCGCGCGCGGAGCGACCAACTGGAGTCGCTCGTGCGGCTCTACCGGCTCGATCGCGAGGGCGAACCGGCGCTGCTGACCCTCTTCGCCGAAACGTACCTGCAAACGGCCCCCGTCGCGGCGCGCCAGGCCTGCCGTCAACTCATCGCTCGGCTCTTCGAACACCCGGGCCTGCGCGCCGCACGCACGGTCGAGCTCGGCGACTTGCAGGCGGCGCTGCCGGACGCGAACGATCGGGAAGCGCTCGGACGCCTGGCGTTCCCGCAGTCGGTCAGCGGACATCGCCCCGCCGTGCAGGCGATCGGCGACCGGGCGCACGAGCACGTCATCCTGGTCACCGAAATCAGCGACGACCACGGCGTCCGCTACCTGGCGCGCGAACCCCGCGACGCGGCCGAGATGGGCCGTTTGTATCGCCTGTTCCTGCAATCGGGGTTCGCCCTGGCGATCAGCGATGTGGACCGGCACCTGCTGGTGGTCGACGGGCAGGATCAACTCGTCGGCGGCGTGGTCTGGCGAACCGACGCCGTCGGCGAGCCGCACCTCGACGGGGTCGTGGTGATGGCGGCGCTGCGCGGCCGCGGTCTGGCGCGCGTCCTGCTCGACGACCTCTGCCGGCGCCTGGCCAACGAGGGTCATCGGATCCTGCGCACCCATTTCAGCCTGCAGAGCTTCTTCGCGCGGCTGGGTTTCGCTGTCGATCAGCGGCGCGGCGGCCTTGTGCGGCGATTGCTCTGATCATCAGCAGCGCCGGCAGGCGAGATGCTAACCCGGATCATTCATGAAGGACCGCCGCGAGAAAGTGGAAAATGCTTGCCAGGACGCGGGCTCGCAAGGATCGGTGAGGGAGGCGTACCCAAGGCGATACGTTGACCGAGCCGATCCGAGAACGCGCGTCCTGGCAAGCATTTGACCTTTCGCAGCCGGTCCTTCATGAATAATCTGGGTTGGTCAATCCCAGATGCCGAGTTCGGCCTTCGCGTCGTCCGAGGCGTCGACGCGCGGATCCCAGGGGGGCGACCAGACCAGTTGCACCTGGGCCCACACCACGCCGGCGACCTTTTCGGCGGCGACCTTGGCGGCCGCCATGATTTGCGGCCCCAGCGGGCACATGGGACTGGTCAAGGTCAGGTCGATCTGCACGCGGCCGGTGTCGTCCTCGACGCTGATGCCGCGCACCAGACCCAGATCGACGATCGAAAGGTTCAACTCGGGATCCATGACGGGCCGCAAGCCGTCCAGCACGGCCTCCGGCGTTGCCGCGATCCTGGTGATCCGGCCGCCCTTATTGCTCATGATCGCTCCTTGAGATCGACCTGCATCGGCGGACCGCCGGCGGGCAAGCCCTCGGTGTCGAGCGGCTGGGGCGGACGCCCTTGCCGCCGCGCCAGGATCGCGTCCAGCAGCGTGAGCCAGGGCAAAAGCGCGCACTTGATCCGCACGGGGAACTGCTTGACGCCTTCCAGCACGGAGAGGTCGCCGAGATCCACCTCCGCCGGGAACGTCTTGCCTTGCATGACTTCTCGGAATCGCTCGGCCAACGCCGCGGCCTCGCCCACGGTGCGCCCCTCGATCAGCTCGGCCATCATCGAGCCGCTGCTCGTAGAGATCGCACAGCCGTGCGTCAACACGCCGACCGCGGCGATCCGATCGCCCTCGAAGCGCATCTGCAGCACCACGTCATCGCCGCAACTCGGGTTCTGGCCGCTGGCCTCGATGTGGGGGTCGGCCAGCGGGCGATTGCCGCGCGGGTGGCGGTGATGTTCCAGCACCACCTCGCGATAGAGCGTGTCTAGCGGTCCTGTCATCAGCGGTCGAACACCTTTCTCGCCTCGCGAATGCCGGCGATCAGCGCGTCGATGTCGTCGGTGTTGGTATAGAGTCCGAAGCTGGCGCGGGTCGTGGCAGGCACGCCGAGACGCCGGTGCAGCGGCTGGGCGCAATGGTGCCCTGCCCGCACGCTGACTCCGGCCTGGTCGAGGATCGTACTGAGATCGTGCGGGTGCACGACCGCGTCCGCGAACGCTACCAGGCCGCCGCGCCGGTCGGCCGCCGGCGGACCGTAAACGGTGATGCCGCCCAACGCCTGCAGGCGGTCCAGCGCCAGCGCCGTAATCGCCTGCTCGTGCCGGCGAATCGTGTCCTGGCCGATCTCCGCCAGCAGATCGAGCGCCGCGGGGAACGCCGCGGCGGCGGCGATGTTCGGTGTGCCGGCTTCGAACCGGTGCGGCACCTCGGCCCAGGTCGCCTGCTGCCAGTCGACCCACGCGATCATCTCGCCGCCGCCCTCCAGCGGCTCCAGTTGCGCGAGCCAATCCGGGCGCGCGACGAGGAAACCCAGGCCCAGCGGCCCGTACGTCTTATGGGCGGAGAAGACGAGCGCATCGGCGCCGAGCGCTTGCAGATCGAGCGCCTGGTGGCCGGCCGCCTGTGCCGCATCGATCACGGTCATGGCGCCGAAGCGCCGGGCCGCGGCGACGATCTCGGCCACGGGGTTGATCGTCCCGAGCACGTTGCTGGTGTGCACGAGCGAGACGACGCGCGTGCGGGCGCCCAGCAAGTGCGGCAACTGGGCGAGATCGAGTTCGCCGGCGTCGGTGATCGTCAGGAAGCGCAAGCTCAGGCCGCGCCGTCTGGCCAGCATCTGCCAGGGCACGAGGTTGGCGTGATGCTCCATCTCGGTCAGCAGGATCTCATCCCCAGGGGCCAGCAAGTGCTCCAGGCCGCGCGCCACGAGGTTCAAGGCGCTGGTCGCTCCCCGGGTGATCACGACTCCTGCGACCGCAGGCGCGTTCACCCAGGCGGCCACGCGCCGCCGGCACTCCTCGTAGGCGGCGGTCGCGCTCGCGGCCAGGGAATCGAGGCTCCGGTGCACATTGGCGTTCCGGTAGCGGTAGAAGTCGTCGAGCGCCGCCAACACGCTCGCGGGTTTCTGGCTGGTCGCGGCGGTATCCAGATAGTGCCGCGGCGGCCGGCCGGCCGCCGGCTGCAGCAGCGGGAACCGTTCGCGCGCAAGGCCGTCACGCACCGTGGCCGGCGACAAAACAGCAGTACGCACACCCGCGCTGGTCGCTGCCGCAGCAGGACTGGCGAGCGATTGTTCGTTGCCGACTCTGTGGCTCACAGGTCCACCTCCACCCATCCCCCGGCGATGCGGGTCGGATAGGACGCGATGCCCACCGGCGCCGGACTGCGCAGAACGGCGCCGGTCGTGACATCGAAGCGCGCCCCGTGCCGGGGACAGGTCACCACGTTTCCGTCCAGGTCCTGGGCGCCGAGCGGCGACTCGTCGTGGCTGCAGACATCGTCGACGACGTGCACGTCGCTCGCGGCGACGCGGCACACCAGCAAACGGTCGAGGCCCACCGCAGCCGGCCGTGCGGTGCCGACGGGAATCTCGGCCAGCGGCAGGATCGGCGTCCAGGCCATACGCTCACTCCGCGCGGCGCAGGCCGGCAAGCCGCGCCGTGATCAACGCGTCGAGCTCTTCGCGCACGCCGTCCGGCGTTTGCGCGAGAACGGACTCCACGAAACCGCGGACGATCAGATACAACGCCGCCTCGGGCGGCAGACCGCGGCTCCGCAAATAATGGATCTGTTCCGGGTCGACCGGCGCCACGGTCGCCCCGTGGCTGCAGCTGACCTCGTCGGTGAGGATCTCGAGCTCGGGAATCGTGTCGGCGCGGGCTTGCGCGCCGAGCAACAGGTTGCGGTTCTCCTGGTACGCTTCGCTGCCGGGCGCGTTCCTCTCGATGCGGATCAGACCGGTGTACGCCGAACGGGCGCGGTCGCTGACAGCTGCCTTGAAATCGATGTTGCTCCACGTGCGGCCGGCGGTGTGCCGGTGCAGCGTGTGGTGATCCAGATGCTGGCGTTGGCGCGGGAGGGTCACACCGACGATCTCGCTGCGGGCGCCTTCACCCGCGAGCACCGCACCCAGGTCGAGCTTGGCGAGATCGCCGCCGAGGCTCACCGTTGCGCCCACGAACCGCGCATCCCGCGCCAGATGCGCCCGCTGGATCAAGTGGCCGACCTGGCCGTCCGCCCAGCGCTGGACGAGCGCGTGCCTGACCTCGGCACCTGCACCGGCGAGGATCTCGGTCGCGCCGAGCACCAGGCCGCCCGCGCCGCCGCCGTAGTGTTCCTCGACCACCGCCAACGAGGCGCTTTCCTCTACTACGATCAGAAGACGCGGCAGCAGATCGCCGTCCGCCGGCGCCGGGATCAGAACCCGCAACGGCTCGGCCAAGTGGCGGCCCCGCGGGATCCGGACGGACAAGCCGAGATTCCACGCGGCTCCGTTGAGCGCCTCGAAATAGCCGGCCGTCGCCGGCACCGCCTGCCCGTAGAACTCGGCGGCGTCCGCGTCCGCAAAAAGCGGCGCCACCGTGATGCCGCAGGCTGTCGCCGCAGCGCTGAGCCGCGGCGTCTGCCCCGGCGCCACAAGGACCGCCGGCCCGACCGCCGGCGCATCGAGAACAACGTCCTGCGGCGCCGGCGCCAGCAGCCGGCGCGGCTGCAGGCGTACCGGATCGGTGTATCGCCAGAGATGCCGCACGCGGTCGGGAAACTCGGCCCGCGCCAGAGCTGCGGCGGCGTGCAGACGCTGCTGCAGGGCCGCGGCGCCCTCGCCGCGGTGCCGGCTGAACTCGGTGATCCCCGCGGACGTCGGCACGGCAGGGCGCGGATCCGCCGGCGACACCGCCGGCGCGGTAGCGGACATCGGCTTAGCCAACGGAGCCCTCCATTTCCAGTTCGATCAGGCGGTTCATCTCCACGGCGTACTCCATCGGCAGTTCGCGCACGAACGGCTCGATGAAGCCGTTGACGATCATCAGGCGCGCCTGGTCGGCGCTCAGGCCACGGCTCTGCAAGTAGAAGAGCTGCTCGTCGCCCAGCTTCGAGACCCTGGCCTCGTGCTCGACGCGAACATCGTTCTCGGCGATCTCCATCGTGGGGTACGTGTCGGTACGCGCCGCGCTGCCGATCAACAGCGCGTCGCATTCGACGCTGGTGCGGCAGCCCGGGCAGTCTCGCTGCACCTTGATCATGCCGCGGTAACCGGCCCGCCCGGCGTCCTTGCTGATGGACTTGCTGATGATGCGGCTCGAGGTGTTCGGCGCCGCGTGGATCATCTTGGCGCCCGCGTCTTGGTGCTGTCCCGTGCCCGCGTACGCGATCGACAACACCTCGCCATGCGCCCGCTCGCCGAGCAGATAGATCGCCGGATACTTCATCGTCAGCTTCGAGCCCAGATTGCCGTCGACCCATTCGACGACCGCGTCGCGGTGCGCATGGGCGCGCTCGGTCACAAGGTTGTAGACGTTGTTGGACCAGTTCTGGATGGTCGTGTAACGAATGCGGGCGCCGGGCAGGGCGATCAGTTCGACCACCGCTGCGTGCAGGCTGTTCGTCGTGTAGACCGGCGCCGTGCAGCCCTCGATGTAATGCACGCTCGCGCCCTCGTCGGCGATGATCAGCGTGCGTTCGAACTGTCCCATGTTCTGGGTGTTGATCCGGAAGTAGGCCTGCAGCGGAATCTCCACCTTGACGCCGCGCGGTACATAGATGAACGAACCGCCCGACCAGACGGCGCTGTTCAAAGCGGCGAATTTGTTGTCGTCGGGCGGGATCACGCTCGCCCAGTAGCGCCGCACCACGTCCGCGTGCTTGGCGAGGCCCGAGTCCATGTAGGTGAACACGACGCCCATCGCTTCGAGATCCTTGCGGATCGAATGGTAAACGACCTCTGAATCGTACTGAGCGGTCACTCCAGCGAGGAATTTCTGCTCGGCCTCCGGAATACCCAGCCGCGTGAA
>JAQULN010000098.1 GCA_028718575.1 Candidatus Krumholzibacteriia bacterium
CGTTTCGCCGCCATGGCGCCCGCGGCGCCCGTGCGCGCCGTCGAGCGAACGGCCGCGTCCACGCTCAAGGGGGATTAGCATGCGGATCCTGGTCACCGGCGGCGCGGGTTACATCGGCAGCGTCACCGCGGCACTGCTGATCGAACAGCAGCATGACGTCGAGATCCTCGACGACCTGTCGACCGGCCATCGCGCGGCGGTGCCGCCCGGGGCCATTCTGCACGTGGGCAGCCTGCGCGATTCCGATCTGCTCGGGCGGGTCTTCGCCCGTTCCTTCGATGCCGTGATGCACTTCGCCGCGTTCAGCTTGGTCGGCGAATCGGTCGCCGATCCGCTCAAGTACTGGCGCAACAACGTGGGCGGCACGCTGGCCCTGTTGTCGCGCGTGGCGGCGGGCGGCGCCGCACGGTTCGTCTTCTCCTCGAGCGCGGCCGTGTATGGCGAGCCGGACCGCGTCCCGATCGCCGAGGACGCGCCGCTCTTGCCGGTCAACCCCTACGGGCGGACCAAACTCGCGATGGAACAGGCGTTGGCCGACGCTGCGGCGGGCGGTGGGTTCGCCGCGGTCGCCCTGCGCTATTTCAACGCTGCCGGCGCCTGGCAAGGCCGCGGCGAGGACCACGATCCGGAAACGCATCTGATTCCTAATTTGCTGCGGTCGTTGCTGCTGCCCGAGGCAACTTTTACCGTTTTCGGCGACGACTACGCCACCCCCGATGGGACGTGCATCCGCGACTACATCCACGTCCGCGACCTCGCCGAGGCGCATGCCCTGGCCCTGGCGGCGCTTGATCGACCGGGGTATACCGCGCTGAACCTGGGCACCGGATCAGGATGCTCGGTGCGGGCCATCGTTGCGGCTGCCGCGCGGGTTACCGGCCGGTCGGTCTCGCCGCCCGTCGGCCCGCGCCGGTCCGGCGATCCGGCCCGCCTGGTGGCGGCCAACGACGAAGCGCGACGGATACTCGGCTGGCAGCCTCTGCGCAGCGACGTGGACACCCTGCTCCGGGACGCCTGGTCCTGGCACCGCGACCATCCCCGCGGTTACGGCGACTGATCCCGCTCGTTCGCGTTCCCTGGCACAACCGTTGCAGCGAAGACGGCGCCGGCCCCGCCGCGGGCGCCGGGCGGTCGCCCTAACTTGTTGCTGGGTAACGCTTATCGGCCGTAAGCGGCGCGCGTTGTCCGGGGATGGAAGAGCAAATCATGCCGACCACGTTGGCCAGATTGCTGGGTCGCGGGCGCAGCCGCAAGAGTGGCCACCAAGCGTACGGCCTGCGCCTGGTCGCCGCTCTGGCCGACACGGACCAGCCCTTGCGGGTGCTGGCGACCGCCTGCCGGTTGGCCAGGCGCGTCGGCGGCTGCCGTTTGGCGCTGGTCGGCATCTGGGACGATGCCGGAACAGTGCAGCGGCTGACGTTGGTCCCCGATCGCGGGGGTCGCCGTGATCTGCGCCTGCTGCAGGAAGCCCTCAACGGACGGCACAGTTTTCTGCCTCTGCTCGACCGGCAACCGCTCTGGCTCCGTCTCGATGACGACCAGTTCCAACCCGGGGCGCCGCTGCTGCGTCGTTTCGACCTGAAATGGTGCCTCGCGCTGCCGTTCGGCGCGTCGCTGGAAGGCGTCGTGCGCCGCTGCGTGATCCTGTTGGCCGGCGACGACCCGAGCACGGATCAGGACCATCCCTTGATTCGCGAAGCCCGCTTGATCTGGCTGGCGGCGAGGGGCCGACTGGCCGGCGACGGTTGGGGCACCACCCAAGTCCCCGATCTGCCCTGGCCCGGCGCCGAGGCCTGGGATCGAGCGCCGGCGGCGCTGGCTCTGGTCGAACCGGACCGGGTCGTGGCCGTCAACTCGGCTGCTTGCGAACTGCTCGCCGGCTGCGTGGGACGCGACGGACAGGACTGGGAGCCCTGGTTGCTCGGCGCGGTCCAGCGCCTGCTGTCGACCGGTTTGGCGAGCGAGGTCGTCACGGCGTCGCAGAGCCGCAACCGCTCGCTCGCGGTCACGCTCGGCGAGACCGTCGGCGGCAACACGCGGCTGGTCGCGTTGCATCAGGCGAACGTGGGCGCCGATCACTGTCGCGAACAGGATGCCGTCATGCGTGTGCTCGGCCACGAGCTGCGCACGCCCCTGGCCGCGATGCAGACGAGCCTCGACCTCGTGCTGCGCGGCGAAGCCGGCCCGCTCGAAGCGGAGCAGGAGCGATTCCTCGGCATGGCGCGGCGCAACCTCGAACGCCTGAACCGCTTGCTCGGCGACTGGCTCGACGCGAAGCGAGCCGAGGCCGGCCGCCTGGCGATCCAGGCGGAGACGGTGGACCTCGGCGCGCTGCTCAACGCGGAACTGGCCATGCTGCAGGTCGTCTGCCGCGAAAAGGGCGTCGAGTTGGACACCAGCGGCGTGCCGGCGACCTTCCGCGCGTGCGTCGATGCCGACAAGATCCAGCAGATGCTGCACAACGTCGTGGGCAACGCCATCAAATACACCGGGCAAGGCGGCCTGGTCAGGGTCTGGCTGCAGGACCGCCTGGAGACCGCCCCCGGCACCGGCGTCCGGCTCGCGCGGCGCTTCGAGCTGCCGCTGGACGTCTTTACGATCGTGGTCGAGGACAACGGCCTCGGCAGGAGCGAGGAGTTCCTCGAGATCTTGTTCCAGCCGTTCAGCCGCGAGGACCGCGTCGAAACCCGCGGGTTGCCGGGCGCCGGACTGGGACTGCACATCACGCGCGGCCTCGTGGAAGCGCACGGGGGACTGATCCGGCTCGAGAGCCAGCCGCGCCGCGGCACCACCGTCTGGCTGGTGCTGCCGCGCGAGCCGGCCAGCGGGAATGTCTTGACGGCGGGCCGCCAGCTCGACCTGTTGTCCGAGCGCGCGGCCGCCGCCGGGATTCCGACCACGGCCGCCTGGCTGGACGTGCGCGGGCGGGTCCGTCAGGCCCAGCCCTGGGAGATCGAGACCGCTGCGGCGGAAGTCCGATCGTTCCTGGCCGGCCTGGGGCGGGACCGCCGCGGCGACGAAGTGCGGCGGTTCATGGCGGCGGCCGGTCCGCTGTGCTGGCAACTGGCGCCCGGGCTGTGGTGCGGGTTGGTGCTTGACGTGGATCGCCTGGAGCCGGCGTGGCAGGTGAACATCGCGGCGCCGGAGAGTTCGTACTTGTTGACCGGCACGCGCTGGTCCGTACTGTCGCCGCCGTTCGTGCCGCCGACCGCGCCGTCGCAGCAGCCGGCCGCTGCCGGTCCCGCCGCGCTCGTGGGTTGATTGCGGAGCAAACGGGGGCTCGCCCCGCAGCGAAAGGAATGGAATGGAGAAGCCGTTGCGCATCCTCGTTGTCGACGACGAGCAGGATATCCTGGAGACGCTGGACTATAGCTTGGCCTTGCGCGGCTTCGACGTGGTGACCGCCGCCGACGGCCTCAAGGCGCTGGATGTGGCCAAGCAGGCGCGGCCGGATGTGATGCTCCTGGATGTCATGCTGCCCGGTTGCAACGGGTATGAGGTGAGCCGTCTGCTGAAGGAATGGATGGACCACGATCCGGCGGACCGCCGCTTCCCGATCATGCTGCTCACGGCGCGCAAAGTGGATTCCGCCGAGCGCGAGAAATTCATTGCCACTTGGTCGCGGGCCGACCGAACGCTCTACAAGCCGTTCGACATCGACGAGGTGGTCGGTCAGATCGAAGAATTGGCCGGCGCGCAGGCGGTGTGAGGGGTGGCTGCGGGCGGCGGCGACTCGGCGCCGCCGGGGGCGGCGCGGTCGGGCGCCGCAGGCGCCGCGGGCCGGGCGGCGGCGCTTGACAACCGCTCGGCATGGGTGTTTAATTGCCCGTCCTGGCCTGAGATCCGGCCTTTCTGGTGCCTAGGTAGCTCAGCTGGTAGAGCACTGCACTGAAAATGCAGGTGTCGGTGGTTCGACTCCGCCCCTAGGCACCATTGATTTCGTGAGATTGGAGCTGGTGTAGCTCAGCTGGTAGAGCAGCTCACTCGTAATGAGCAGGTCCGCGGTTCGATTCCGCGCACCAGCTCCAGTAGATTGCAAGGGGTCGCGCGCTCGGCGTTGCCCCTTTTTCATTCAACGCGCGCCGGCCGGGCGCCGGATTCCTCGACATCGTCGAGCACGACGATGTGCGTCAATCCCCGGACCATGCGATCGACGTAATAGTCCTCGACCGGTCCGAGGCCGAAGCCGCCGGCTGTCGCTTCACCGTCGATGGTCTCGAGCAACATCATGCGCCGCCCGGCCTCGGTACCGAAGATCTCCCGGCCCGAGAACAGCGCCCGGTAGCCGTCGCAGGCCACGAATAGGAAGAACTGTTCGACCCCCGCGTCCGGAATGTTCCGTCGCAAGAGAGACCGCAGATCGTAGCCGGCCGCCGCGGCGATGCCCTTGAAGCCGCGGCCGTGGCCGGTGCGCACCCAGCCGGCGACGGATGTGCGCTCGACGCCGGTGAACGAGAGCGGCGCTGCGACGCCGCGCCTGACGACGGTGAGCGAGTCTGATCGGCACCGCCCGTCGCGCTTCATCGGCGGCAATCCGGCGTTGTCGACGACCGGCTCAAAGAGGACGATCTTGACCACGTCGTCGAGGTAGCGGGCGGTGGTCGGTTCGGCCGGACAGACCAGACGCAGTCCGGTGAGCGGTCCCCGTTGCTTGTTCCACGCGTACGTCTCACCCACGACCGGCTTGGCGGGCAGCAGTTCCGCGCGCGCGTACGCGAGCAGCACCGGGTCGCGATCGCCGGTCATGGTGAGTTCGCCGTAGCTGAAGTGCCGCCGGTCGCCGCCGGCCGAGACGAACGTCACCACCATGTCGAGGGGCCGGTCGAAGGGGGCGTCATTCGCTTTCTTCGGGACGATTCCCTCCAGGATGTGCAGCACCGGGATGCCGGTGTAGCGGTAGCTGCCCTCGAACTCGCCCGCGGGCGATACTTCGAGCGTGCGCCGGTAGACCGCGGCGAACGCGTCGAGCGCCGCTCGGCCGAAGCGATAGACTCGCTCTGTCGCGCCGGACACTTCGAGCGAGAATCCTGCGCTCACGCCTTCTTTCAACGCCAATGGCGTGGCGCCTGTAACCGCCATGATCGCCAGCGAGTCGCGCTTCGCGCTCAGCGGGAACCAGACCGTGGCGGTGATGAGCGCCGCGAGGGCGAAGCCAGCGGCGGCGTAGGCGAGATGGCTGCGATCGGGTCGGTTCGGCATCGGTGGTCGCTTTCTCGGCGCGGGTCCAGGTTAGGCAGAAATATCCGCCGCCCGCGCGCAAGTCAACGGAATACCCTACGGACGTGCGACCGCGTCCGGTGTCTTGATTTTCGCCGCTCAATGAGCTACACTCCGCGTGACAACGCAATAACAGTTTGGGAACTCTCCGAGTCCTGCTCCCTAAGGGCACCCGCCTACGGGACCGGACCGACAGGGTCGCGCTGGAAACGGCTCGGCCTCCCGCTGGAAAGGAGGGTGACTAGAGATGGCGTTCGCGTCCGTCGTCTTGCCTGCTTCACCCCCCGTCCGCGCAACGATGAGAATCCCGCATGCAGCCATGCGGGGCCGGCGTCTGCAACCGAAACAAGGAGCGCAACGATGAACAAAACACGAACGAACGCAATCTGTTTGATTCTCGGCCTGGTTGTATTGGGTCTGGGCGCGCAAGCCGCGGCCGACACGATCACCTGTCCCGCCACCAACGACGTGTACATCGATCAGGGCGCGCCTGATACCAACCAGGGGTCCCGCACGCGGGTCCTCGTGTCCTGGCACGCCACCAACCTCGCGGCGCGCGGCCTGTGGCAGTTCGCGATCCCAGCCGAGTTGCAGAGCGAAGACATCACCAGCGCCGTGATGTGGGTGTCGCGCAATTCGACGGCCGGCGCTGGCTCCGGCATCGACGTCGACGTCTTTGCGCTGAACGCGCCGTTCGCCGAGGACACCGACACCTGGAACACGCTCGGCGGCGGCGACTACGATCCCAGTGTCGTGGCCAGCGGGACTTTACCGGCGTGGGCCACGCCGCCGCCGTGCACGGCGTCGATCGATCTCACCGCGTTGTTGCAGGGGAACCTGGACAAGGTGCGCGATTTCGGGATCCTGATGCTAGTCCAGGACGAAGGCAGCGGCGCCAATCGTTTCCAGAACTTCGCCACCAAGGAAGATACACCGCCGTCGACCGGGGCGTACCTGGAGATCGTCACGACCTCGATCGCGACCGATGCCGAGACCTGGAGCCGCGTCCGCGCGCTGTTCCGTTAACCGTAATCCCGGCGCCGGCGCAAGAACCGCTTGCGCCGGCGCCTGCCCGCGGATCTGTACCGGCGGGTCGTTCACGGGCCGGGCGAACGCGAGAGGAAGCGCAATGGCGAAGATGCTGTCTTGCCTCTGTCTGGCCGCACTCTGTCTGAGCGCGCAAGCCGCGGCCGATACGATCACCTGCCCCGCCACCAGCGACGTGTACATCGACCAGGGCACACCGGATGACAGTCAGGGACACCGGACGCGGGTCCTCGTGTCCTGGCACAACACTTATCTCGCGGCGCGCGGCCTGTGGCGGTTCGCGATCCCGGCCGAATTGCAGAGCGAAGACATCACCAGCGCCGTGATGTGGGTGTCGCGCAGTTCGACGACCGGCGCGGGCTCCGGCATCGACGTCGACGTCTATGCGCTGAACACGCCGTTCGCCGAGGACACCGACACCTGGAACACGCTCGGCGGCGGCGACTACGATCCCAGTGTCGTGGCCAGCGGGACTTTGCCGGCGTGGGCCACGCCGCCGCCGTGCACGGCGTCGATCGATCTCACCGCGTTGTTACAGGGGAACCTGGACAAGGTGCGCGATTTCGGGATCCTGATGCTGGTCCAGGACGAAGGCAGCGGCGCCAATCGTTTCCAGAACTTCGCCACCAAGGAAGATACGCCGCCGTCGACCGGGGCGTACCTGGAGATCACCGTCGGCGGCGGTACGGGCGTGCCGGCGCCCCCGGTCGCGCGGGTCGCACTGGCGCAGAACCGTCCGAATCCCTTCAACCCGCAGACGGTCGTTACGTTCACGCTGGAATCGCCGCAGAACGTCGATCTCACTGTCTACGATCTGGCAGGGCGGCCCGTGCGCGCTTTGCGACGAGGCCCGTGCGAGGCCGGCAGCCATCCGATCGCATGGGACGGCGCGGATGATCGAGGCTGCCCGATGTCTTCCGGGGTCTACGTGTTCCGCTTGGCGACCGCAGACGGCGCGCGGCGGACCGTCAAGGCCGTCCTCAGCAGGTAGCTCGCCGCGGGTTCGCCGTACGTCTCAGGCCGCCACGAGCACCAGGGTGCCGCCGGGAATGCGGTCTTCCCGGATCTGGGCGCCGGTACGGACAGCGCCGCCAGGCAAGAGGTAGAGGGTGGTCTCGTTCCGGTAGCGTGGGCCGCAGAGCTGGTATGCCGTGCGCCCGGTGGACACCTGGCCGGCGTAGTGGAATCCCAAAAACACCCGCGTGCCGTTGGGCAACCGCCGGAAATCGCTTTCGCGGAGTTGGTCGCCGCGCAACACGCGCCCGTCGGGTCGCACGTACAAGGTGGTCGCCGCTGCGTAGGCGCTGCCGGCGATTTCGCCGGCGGTGTACCCGTCCCGGCCCAGGACTCGCCACGCGGTCTCGATGGGCGGGTCCTGGCCCAACAGCACCCGGGTGCCAGCCGGCAGGCGCGACCAATCGGCGACCTCGTGGCCGCGGCGGCGGCTGCCGTCGGGGAACTCGTATATCGTGCTGGGTTGGTCGAATTCATCGCGGGCGATGAACCAGGCGGTGCGCTCGGCGGTGATCACGTTGGCGTCCGGCCCGGTGAAGCGGCTCGCGGCCACGCGTTCAGCCTCGCCGGTCGGTCCGAACAGGACGGTGACCAGGTGCGGGTCGGCGTTGACGAGCCGGCCCGCGGCGACATCCGGATCGAACGCAGGCCGTGACAAGAGCCCCAGCCGCGCGCGCAGTTCAGGCTGGGCGAACTGCATCCCGCAGCGCTTACGGCCGCGGTGGGCGTGGCGGTGCCAGCGATTGCGGTTCCCGTAGGCGATCATCGAATGGCAGAGGATCCGCTCGTCGCTGACCTTGTAGATGCTCTTCAACTGGCGCAACAGCTCGCGCAGGGCCTCGATCTGGCGCTCAGTCAGCGGGCGGTTGTGGTAGCCGACCACCTCGATCCCGATCGACACCTGGTCGAGGTCGCGTACGCCGTCCCACATGCTCAGGCCGGCGTGCCTGGCCACGCGCTGCCGTGAGATCACCCGGCGCACGCGTCCATCGGTCATGACCACGTAGTGGGCCAGGCCCCCGTGGCGGATCCGCGCCAGGGAGGAACGATCGCCGCCCTCGGTCGTGTGCAGCACGACGAAATCCGTGCGCTCACGCAGCGGGCGTTGTCTGTCCAAAGGACTCAATTGGTCGCTGATGCGCAGCTTGGCCGCTGCCGCGGCTCCGGGCGGCACCGATCCGAGCCCCAGAGCCAGAATTCCTGCCAGCAACAGCCGGCTGCGCAATGTCGGTCGACCGGGCCTGGATCCGTCCATGGGGCCTCCTGGCTACAGATTATGCGCAGACCGCGGTCAACGGCAAGCCAGGAATCTGTTTTGCCGGCGACCCGCCGGCTGTTACGATCGCCCGGGCGGGAGGCGCGCAAAGATTGACCCTGGCGGAAAAGGTCCGTCTTTTGCTTCATGACATCCAATACGGGATGTCTCGTGCCGGCGTCTGGCGCCCGCGAGGAA
>JAQULN010000099.1 GCA_028718575.1 Candidatus Krumholzibacteriia bacterium
GCGCCTGGCCATGGGCTGGGTGCTCGGCGGGGCTCTCGGCAATCTGGTCGACCGCGTTTTCTACGACGGTCTGGTCGTGGATTTCCTCGACTTCGGCCTCGGCGCGCACCGTTTCTGGGCTTTCAACGTGGCGGACATGGGTGTCACCTGCGGCGGGCTGCTGCTGATGGCGAGCCTGCTCGTCAAGGACGGCCGCGAGAGCCATGACTGAAGGACCGCTCGAGTTCTACGTGGACCCCGACGAAGCCGGCGAACGGATCGACCGGATTCTCGCCGAGCGTTGGCCTGAGTTCAGCCGCAGCCATTTGCAGAAAGCGTTCGCGGCCGGCGAGGTCACCGTCGACGGCCGCCCGCGCGCGAAATCGTACCGCCCCGGGGCCGGTGCCGCGGTGGCGGTGCGGTTGCCGCCGCTGCCCGCGATCGACATCGTGCCGGAGCCGATCCCGCTCGTGATCGTGTACGAAGACGAGCACCTGCTGGTGATCGACAAACCCGCGGGTATGGTCTCGCACCCGGCGCCGGGACATCCCGGAGGCACGCTCGTCAACGCGCTTCTTCATCACGACCAGCGGCTGGCGGCGGCCGGCGACCCTTTGCGCCCGGGGCTAGTGCACCGGCTGGATCGGCTGACGAGCGGCCTGTTGGTGGTCGCCCGCAACCCGCAGGCGCACCGCGCGCTCGGCGAACAATTGCGGGACCGCACCCTGGGCCGCATCTATCTCGCACTGTCGTGGGGCGCCTGGCCGCGGGCGCAGGGGACGCTGACCGGCGCGCTCGCCCGCCACCCGCGCGACCGGCAGCGTATAGCGGTCGTCGCGCAGGGGGGCCGCTCGGCCACCACGCACTACCGAGTGATCGACGACCTGGCCTTCGTCCAACTCTGCCGCGTGAGGCTGGAAACCGGCCGCACCCACCAGATCCGTGTGCATTTCGCGCACCACGGGCATCCGGTGGTCGGTGATCCTGTCTACGGCGACGATGCCCGCGCCCGCAATGTGCGGCCGGTCGACCGCGCGGCGGCCGCCCGGCTCGCGCGCGCCGCCACGCGGCAGTTGCTCCATGCCTGGATTTTGACCTGCCGCCATCCCGGCGACGGCCGGCCGCTGGTGTTCACGACACCCTTGCCGGCGGACTTCGCCGCCGCGCTCGCTGGCTTGCGGCGCGATCTGGGGCGGTCAGCCGGGGGGCCGGAACAGACCGACCCGACGCTCGACCCGACGCTCGACCCGACCAAGGCGTCGGCGCCCCCGGGTGCGTTGTGAACCCGCGGGACCGACGCTAGACACCCGGGTCCGGGTCGGCTATCTTGCGCGGGTCGCCCGGGCCGGGCAAGGCGACCCAAGGAGCGCCAACGCGTGAAGATCAAGGAACGACGGCGGGACGGCATCGCGATTCTGGATATCAGCGGCAACCTCATGGGCGGGCCGGACGCCGACGCATTCAACGAAGTGCTGCGCACGCTCATGCACGAGGGCGTACGGAACTTCATCGTCAACCTGGAGAAGGTGCGCTGGGTCAACAGTACGGGCCTGGGTATCTTGATTTCTGGCTACACGACCGTCAAGCGGGCAGGTGGCGAGTTGAAACTGTTGAAGATCACCAAACGTATCGAGAACATCTTCATCGTCTCGAAGCTGTCGACGGTGTTTCACGCGTTCGAGGACGAAAACGAAGCGCTGCGCAGTTTTGCCTGATAACCCGGACGGGGGCGCACATTGTGACCTCGCGCATCGAACTGAAGCTGCCCAGCCAGATGGCCTATCTTGGCATTCCCGACGCCGTGCTGATGGAGATCGGCAGCGATCTGGATTGTCCGCGCGAGATCATCGAGGAACTCGGCACCGCGGTGATCGAAGCCTGCACTAACGCGATGGAACACGGCAATGGACTCGACTCCGCGCAAGCAGTTGAACTGCACATCGACGTCAACCGGGATCGCATCGTCGTTGCGGTATTGGACCACGGTCGCGGTTTCGACTACGCCAACTGGCAACCGGCGAGCGACATCCTGCGTGAGCGCGGGCGCGGCATCCTGATCATGCGCGAGTTCACCGACCAGCTCGATTACGATCGCACGCCGGACGGCCGCTTCCGAGTGCGATTGATCAAGCGTCTCGCGCGGCCGGAATGATCCTGCAGTGATGCCTGTCCTGATCGGAATCGACTACGGCCTGCGCCGCACCGGCATCGCCGTGAGCGATGCCGGCGGACGACTTGCCCTCGCGGTCGGCACCCACGTCGAAGGCCGTGACGGCTCGCTGGTCGCGCGCCTGCGCGAGCTTTGTGATACGCACGGGGCGACGGAGTTGGTGATCGGTCTGCCGCTGGGACTCAGCGGCCGGCAGGGAGCGATGGCGGCGCGGGTGCAACGCTTCGCCGCGCTTCTGCGGCAGGAACTCGGCTTGCCGATCACACTGGTGGACGAACGGCTGTCCAGCCGCGAAGCAGCCGCCTGGATCGCGATGCGCGGCCGGCCGGCGCGACGCGGAGAACTCGATGCGGTTGCGGCTCAGATCATTCTGCAGACCTACCTGGATCGGTCGCACGCTGCGACGACGGAGGAGCTGCCGTGAGGCGACTCGTGATCGCCGCGGCTGCGGCGGTCCTGCTCGCCGCCGTCGTGTTGGCCGGATACGCCTGGCGGGCCTGGACCTCGGCGCCGGCCGGCGCCGCTGCCGCGGGCGGTAGAATCATCGTCGACGTCGCGCCGGGCGCGAGTCTGCAGCAGGTGGCGTTCGATCTGCATCGGCGGCGTCTGTTGGCTTATCCGCGACTCTTCCTGTTCGCGGCTCGCTTGTCGGGCAAAGATCGCGCGCTGCAGGTCGGACGCTACGCGGTGCCGGCCGGCGCGACGCCGCGCGAGCTGCTGGCGAGCCTGCTCGACGCCAGACCCCTGCCGGTCGTCGTGACGCTGCCCGAGGGGCTGCCGGCAGAGGTCTTGGCGGCGCTGCTCGCGGACAGCTTGAGCCTGTCGCCGACGTTGATCCTGGCGGCCGCCGATTCCCTGGTCCGCGGCGGCGCGGACACGCTGATGAGCGCGGAGGAGCGATCGTCCTTCGTCGCGGCGCTGGACGGGGGGCTACATCCGCGCGGCTTCACCATGCGCTGGTGTGAAGGGTACTTCGCGCCCGACACGTATCATTTCGCCGTGCAGACCGACGCGGCGACCGTGGCGGGCACGGTGGTCGGGATGCAACTGTCCCGCGTCGCCCGCGCCAGAGCCGCGGCGCTGCCGCCAGCCGTCGGTTATTCGGCGCATGCGGTGCTGACCTTGGCGTCGATCGTCGAGACCGAGGCGCGCCTCCCCCAGGAACGCGAACGCATTGCCGCGGTCTACCACAACCGACTGCAGCGACGCATGCGGCTCGAGGCCGATCCGACGGTGGCGTACTGGCTGAACAAGCGAGGCGAGCGCCTGCTCTACCGCGATCTCGAGATCGACTCCCCCTACAACACCTACCGGCGCGACGGTCTGCCGATCGGCCCCATCGGCAATCCGGGCGAGGCTGCGCTGCTGGCCGCCGCCAGACCGGATACGGCAGCGGACGACCTCTATTTCGTCGCCGACGGCGCGGGCGGCCATGTGTTCTCCCGCACGCTCGCGGATCACCGCCGGGCGGTGGCGAGGTATCGGGATCTGATGCGCGATCGGCGCCGTTGACGAGCGGGCGGCCTTGCCGTAATCTTCTGTCTTTCGCCAGCCAGGGGAGTGCGCGATGACCTTCCGAAGCCATCTGTGGCTATTGATCGTCGGACTGCTAGCGATTGTTGCTGGTTATGTCTTGCTGGCCGCGCAACGACTGTCCTGGGGACCATCGCTCCTGGTCGCGGGCTATTGTGTCGTGCTGCCGCTGTTCATCTGGCGGCTCTTCCGCCAGGGGGTGGGCGAATAGCTCAGCTGGTCAGAGCACCTGCCTTACAAGCAGGGGGTCACAGGTTCGAGCCCTGTTTCGCCCACCATCATCGCCTAAAATATGAAACCATATATCATTAACTCGATGCCCTACGGACGTTTCAGTTGAACGGTTTTTACCCAGTTTTTGCCGGGTACAGGATTGCAAATAACTGTTAGACCATGAAAAAGAGGGTTGCTTTCTTCAGGGTGTTATGGTAATCTGATCCTTGTCAAGTGATGGACTCCGAGTGGGAAGGAGGATTCGGAAGCGTTCCCACAACAACTCCGCCTGGGTTAGCCACCCACGCTTCAACGGATCACTTTTGGAGGTGACCTAATGTTCCGTAGGTTTTTGCTTGGCATCATGGTCGTGAGCCTGGCTTCCCTAGCTTGGGCTAATGTACCGGACCCCGACAACTCGACGGCTGTGACGGCATCGCCGGGTGCCGCGATGACCGTGCTTCCGAACGCAGGCGGCATGGCATTCACGCAGGCTCGGCTCGGTGGCGCTGTGGTCGATGCGACCATTACGTTGACGCTACTGGATGAGTCTATGAACCCGGTCTTCGGTTACCCGTTTGATGACATTTGGCTCGAGTCGAGCGCCGGCGGTCTGGTGTACTGCACCCGCGGCACCACGCCCGACGGTTCCACCGATATCAACGGGGTGACCACCTGGACGACTCCGCTCGCGGCCGGCGGTTGCACCGATGGCGAAGACATCGTGGTCATGGTCGCGGGCACGCAGTTGACCGCCACGATCGACTTGACCTTCATCAGCGCCGATTTTTCCAGCAACCTGATTGTCAATACACTCGACGTATCTCCGTTCTCGGCGCTATTCTTCTCTGGGTCGTATGAGATCTGTGCGGACATGGATCTCAACGGCTCTGTCAACTCGCTGGACATTCCCATTATGGCGGCTGCGGTATTCGGTGGGGTGGAGTGCATCGGTAAGTAATTTGCGGAGTCGTTCGGGATGATAGCCGGAAACCACCTCGCCGATGCAGGCGGCCCGGTGGAGGGGAAAGTGGACCCCACGGCGATGTAAACGGGATGCCTGCGACGTTCGACAACCTGAGGAGAGCAGACCATGAAGAAATTGTTAGCACTCGCTCTTGTGGCACTGATGGCCGGCGGCGCCTTCGCGCAGGCGGAGTTCAACTACGAGCCTTGCCAGAACCAGTTGGCCATCTTCAACTCGCCGGATCTGCCCGACGGCGTTCCTGGGGACTTCGCGGAGGATTACGCGGCCCTGGCGGATCTGCCGCTTGCCTCCGGAATGGTTCCGATTCACGTTTTCGGCATCAAGTGCACGCAGCCCATCCTGGGTTACGATGCGTTCTTCACGTTGCCGGCTTCTTTGGTGGGCTTGTCCCACGCCGCATCGCCTGGCAACAACTGGATCAACCTCGGCGATGCTGTTAATATTCTGTCTGGCTTTGCGGCGCCGATTTCGCCGGACGTGAACGGCAACGTCTACCTGAGCGTCATGACGGTGTTCGTGTCGGCGGAGGCCCCTGGTGATATCTTCGCGGGTCCCTCGGAACCCTCGGGCGTCGGCGGCGTTGGCCCGACCTTCAACATGGGCGGCGAGTACATGCGGGTGAACTTCATCGACATGCCGTACGACGGCTGCGACGAACCTGCCCCGGCTGAGGGACGTGTTGCGGTGGTCAACGGCGGCACGAGCCCGATCGTGGTCCGTGGTACGATCGCCACCGAGACCATGACCCTGTCCGGCGTGAAGGCTCTGTTCCAATAAGCCTTGCCAGATCAGGCGATGGATGACGGCCCCGAGCGCAAGCTCGGGGCCGTTTCACGTGCCTGGCTCGAACGCAGACGTCATCACCTGGTGTTCTGGACAGCCCCGCGCCGACAGGTTACAGTTCTTCATGAATAATCCGGGCTTCTAAGGCATACCGAAACGGATGGCGGTTTGGCGTACCGCCGCAGGACGGGGGGTCTCATGCGGATCGCGGTCTTTGTCTGGTGTCTCATCTGTGCCGCCGTTCTCGACGACGGCGTCATGGCCACGCATGACTACGTGCCATGCCGCAATCAGTTCGGGATCTTCCGTGTCAGCGAGCTGCCGGAGGCGACGCGCGAGCATCGCGAGGCGCTCGCGACGTTGCTCGATTTCGCGCCCACGCCGTCGGTTCCTTTCTCCGCCCATGTCATGGTGATCGGAGCGACGGAACCTGTGTTGGGATATGACGCGACGATCGATCTCGGCGAGACGGGGTTGCGAGCGTTGGATCATGCGCCGCCGGACGGGGTGCATTGGATCAACCTCGGTGATGCGTTGAATATCCTCGCTGGGTACAACAGGCCGCTGCTGCCGGACGCCGCGGGAAATATCCATCTGAGCACGCTGACGCTCGTCGGTCCGGAGCCGCGCGCGGGGGATATTCGCATGGGTCCCTCGACGCCGTCGGGCGTCGGCGGCGCTGGCCCGACGTTCAACATGGGTGGACGTTACGTGCGGGCGAATTTCCTCGACCGGCAGGCCGACGGGTGCGACGAGCCGGCGGCCGCCACCGGCAGGGTCGCCACGGTCTTCGGGGGCACGGGCAGCCTGGCGGTTCGCGGAACGGCCGCCCAAGAAGACTGAAGATCGCCGCAAGCCTCCGTGCCTGCCCGTCTTGCGGCCCGAAATCGTCACCGCACTCTGGTTTGACCAGCGATGCCCTTGTTAGTATCATGCTAGAAGAGTGCAGGCGCTCGACCTCATCGGTATTCGCCTTGTCCTGATCCCCTGAGAATGGAGACCCGATCCATGCCCGCCTACCGGTCCCTGGGTGGGACGCATTCGACCATCCGCAAGGCCCTCGTATCAATCCTTTGGCTAGCCGTTGGCGCCGATATGACGGTGGCGGCGGCAGCGCCGCGGGTTCTGCGAAGCAACTCAGAGGAACTGCTTTTCTCTCTCGACGTGCCTGCCATCGCTTGGCGCCAGGCGCCGGTCGCCACTGGCGACGGGCCGGCCTGGGATGCGGTTCTGCCCGGTTTCGTGGCGAGTGGTACGCCCAGCCAAGTTCGCGTGCCCCGCGCGGGCGGCTGGTTGTTGGTGCCGCCGGGCACGACGCCGCGGCTGGAGGTGGTGCGCGAGGAGTGGCAGCCTCTGGATGGCCGCCGGCTCTCGACCGTGCCGGTCCCCGTCATCGAGCATGACCCGGAAACCGGCCGGCCCTTCGAACGCCGGTTGCTGCCGCAACCCGGTCAGCCATTGCCCACCGACAAGATCCCGGAAGCGGTGCTGGCCGAGATGCAGCGGCCGGATCCGGCGCTGCAACCCGGGCCGGCGGTGCGCCTGGGCGAGGTCACCTGGTGGCGTGGGCGCCGTATCGTCTCGTATACGATCCTGCCGATCAAGGTCAGTGAGCAGACCTACGCGCAAGAAGTCTTGCAGCGGGGCGAATGGCGTGTGCGCTTTGTGGCCGACCCCGCCGCGGGCAGAAGCGGCCCGCCGGCTGCGAAGAGGCGACTGGGCAGCGGGGGGGACGGACGCTTCGGCGCGTATTTCCTCAACGGCGACATTCTCGCGGGACTGCCCACCGAGGCGATTCATCAGGGTAGCGGTCCGGCCAAGGTCGCGCGTCCTGCGGCGGTCGGGACGTCGTTGGGTTATCCCGAGGTGCGCATTCCCGTCAACCGCACCCGGCTCTATCGCGTGCGAGCCAGCGAACTGCAGGCTGGCGGCCTCTTGCCGCAGACTCCCGTCCAGTTGAATCAGATTCGCCTCTACCAGCGCCGCTATCTGGCTCAGCTCGACGACCCGGCCGACGACGAGACCGCGCCCTATCTGGAGATCGAGGTCCCGATCCACATGGTCGCCAGCGGCGAGACCTTCAGCGGCGAGGCGTTGTTTCTGTTCTGGGGCCTCCGCCCGAGCGACGATGGCGCATTCGACTACGTCCGCGAGGGTGTCTACTACTCGGTCCCAGCCGTCAGCGACTCCCTTGAAATCAACAACGCGAACAATATCTACTGGCTGCAGCTTGCCGACCCGGCTCCGAGCAGCAGCTGGGCGCGCATGGAGCAGGGGACGCTGCCCCCGGCGCAAGGCGCTCCGGAACAGTATTACCAGCGGACCGACGTCTATGCCGAAGCCATAGCCTACCGGGAAAACGTGCCGTTCATCACCACGGACCGGTACTACTACAACCGGAGCAGCGATTATTCCGTGCAGGTCACCCTACGGCCTTCGTCGCCGGTTGCCGGCCAGGTCGATGCTCGGTTGCAGGCAGGGATCGCCAGCAACTCGAACGACGAGCGGGATCTGCAATTGGATCTCATGGTCGGCGAGACCCCGATTGCGGTCCTGCCGGGATACACGGCGAACAACGCGAGCGTTCGCGTCTACGACGCGGAGTTGCCGGCCGCCGCGCTGGACTTCGAGAGTTTCTCCCTGCGCATCCGCAGGACCAACACCGTGTTGCCCCTGGCCAGTTTCCTCGACTGGGTCAAGATCAGCTACAACGCCCGCTATATCGCCCCGGCGGGACGCTTGCAGTTTCCCGGGGGCGATGGTGTCGCTTACAGCAGCTTGGAGATTCCCGGTTTCGACACGAACGACGTCGGTCTGGTGGAGGTGACCAATCCGCGGGCGCCGTTGTTCATCGCACTTTCTGCCGGCAACGTCGTTCCTGTCGGTGGTGCTTACGTGCTGTCCCTGTACGTCGATCAGAGCGGTGGTCCTCGGGAATTCTATGCCGCCACGCGTATGACCACCAACGGTGTCGCCGAGATCCTGTACAACGAAGCGAGTCTGGCTCCCG